>JAFLJZ010000181.1 GCA_022712775.1 Sulfurimonas sp. | reverse complement strand
AGCTGTATCGGTGAAGAAAGTGCAACTAAAAGTATATCAACCTTTTTAGGCATACGCTTTTTCTAAGGCTGCTGTTTTTTCACCAACAAGCTCTATAACTTCATAATTTTCAGCATCTTTTAAAAGTTCAAGTGTAAGCTTATGATTTAAATCATGACTTCCGGCTAATGCTTCATAATTTCCTACAAAGTTCATGCCAATCAGTGACATATCACCAATAGCATCAAGAATTTTATGTCGTACAAACTCATCGCTAAATCTTAGTCCTTCAGGATTTAGAACTTTTTTATCATCTAAAACAATAGCATTTTCTAAAGAACCACCTAATGCTAAACCTTTTGAGCGAAGATACTGCACTTCATGAAGAAAACCAAATGTTCTTGCACGAGAAATTTCATTTCTATAAGATTCTTTTGTAAACTCTAAAACATAATCTTGGTTTTGAATAACTGGATGTGGAAATTTAATTCTAAAATCATATTTTAAATCAGGAGAAGGTGTAAGTTTAACATACTTGTCACCCTCTTGTACAATAACTTCTTTTTTAATTCTCATAATCTTTTTTGGAGAATCAAGTTCTTGAATTTCTGCCTCATCTAAAAGCATACAAAAACTAGCAGAACTTCCGTCCATTACAGGTACTTCATCTGCATCTACTATAATTTTTAGGTTATCTATCCCATAGGCATATACAGCTGAAAGTAAATGTTCAATCGTTGAAATAACATATCCATCTTTACCAATAACAGTCGCCATTTTTGTGTTTACTACGTTCTCTGGAATCAAAGGTATCGCTACATCAACATCACTACGATAAAAAATAATACCACTGTTGGATTCTAAAGGCTCTAAGCGTAAACGTACTGGAGAACCTTTATGTAAACCGATTCCAACTAATTCAACAGCTTTTTTTATCGTAGTTTGATACACATTTTCTCCTTCGAAAAAGAAGTGAATTCTTTTCAAATTCCCCTCACTAAAGCTACGCCAATAAGGCGAGACATATTTTAATTTTTTTAGCTTTTATTTATTATCTCTTTGGCAGTTTTAATAACGTTCGTAATATTGAGTTTAATCCATTTTGTATCCATCCATTCCTCAGGACGAACTTCGATACCTTGAACTAAGACACCAAAATGAAGATGATCTCCCATAGCGTAACCACTTTTACCCGTATTTGCTATGTCATATTTTGCATCAACACTTTCATCTACAGCGATATTAACACTTGAACAATGCCCATAAAGTGTGTATAAACCTAAACCATGATGAATCATAGGCATATTCCCATACAAACCATTATAATCAGAGTATACAACATCACCACCATTTTGAGGCTTAATACTTGCCATTGCATTCGAAGCTAAATCAAGACCTAAATGATACGATTCACTAAGCTTTTTACCCTTGTATGTATATTTTCTATGATCACCAAATGAGGCAACAACCTTTGCATTTTTCAATGGATACATTTTATTTATATGAAAGTCAGTGAGCATATCAGTTGGAACCTTTGAAGCATACTCATGAATCAGTTTTTCATTTTTAGCTCTCACATCTTCATTAATAACTCTAAACTGTTCTAAAGGATCTGTTATACCTTGTGTTTCTTCAAATTCTTCTGCAAGGTCTGCGATCTTTCCATTTAAAAATCTATCACTAATTTTAATAGTAGAAACTTTATATTTTTTTGCTTTAAGATAAAGAGGAATATTTGTTTTAGATATATTTCCTGCGTAATCTTTAGCAACTATAGTAGCATGAAATTTTTTATTTGTTATAGGCCATGCTAATAAAGATATATAATATCCATCTTGATAAAAAGCTTGTGGAGTAAATTTTTTGTCATTATTAGATTCTATATAAATATCTTTTAAATTTTCATCCATTACCTTAAATATAACGAGTGCTGAACCACCTTTAGTGATTTTATATGAGTTACTCAAAATACTTGACTGTGGTCTTTTTTTATCTATAATAAACTTAAATTCTTGTCGAGTTGTATTACCACTTAAAAAATTCCAAGAACTTGCATCTCTAATCTCTAAAATCAAACTTACATTTTTTTGTTTAAGCGCATATGCACTTTTAGGTGGCTTCACTTCTAAGTTTAAAAGCTTTTTCGGTTCAATATATTGTTCGTACTCTAATGTTTTTTCTCCCGATTCACTTTTAAAAATAAGCTTATACGACTTAACACCACTTTCATCTGTAATCGAAATATCTATAGGCTTTTTAAGATTCCAATATCCATTACTGCTTACCTCAATATTTGGGACATCTCTTTCAAATGTTGAAGAGGTATATACATATATAACCCCAGCTATGATTGATGCAAAGAGGATGATTCCTAATGTCGATTTAGATTTATTTTTTCCCAAATTATATTTCCTTATTTATTAGTTCTAAAATTTCTTCTGATGCGCTTTGTAAAGTATAGTCTGAATTTAAAATAAACCCTGCTCTACTTTGATGTCCACCACCATTATATTTTGATGCTATATCTAAAGCATTTAAATTACCATCAACGCGTAAAGATGCTTTTAAAGATAAGTCCTCATTTTCTCGTAGGAGAACCGCTACCTTAACAGTTACTAAGTTCAAAGATTCTTCTAATGCCTTTTCGCAATCTTCATCTAAAGCACCTGATTTTTTCAGGTCTTCACGACTTACTAAATGTAATGCAACTTGCGCATTATTTACTAGCTTCATATTTGATAACATTATAGCTTTTAATCTTAAACCAGCTAGGGTTTCATATCTTTTTAGAAATTTATTACATACTTTATAGTCTGCACCAAGCTCTACTAACTCCTTTGCTAAAGCAAAGGTCATGCCATCAACACTATCAGATAAGAAACCATCTGAATCATCCAAAAGACCTGCATATAATGCTGTTGCCATTTTTTTATTTATCTTTATTTGATTTGATTTAAAAAAAGTATAAAGAACCTGTGTTGTACTAATACAAGAGCTGTCTATTAAATTAAATTTTGCGTATTTTTTATTACTTGCATGATGGTCTATATTAATCAAATCACATTGCATATCAACACCCAAACGAGAGGCACTTGCACAATCTAAGGAAATTGCTAAGTCTGCAGAACTAGGAAATGTATTTCTAATTTTATCAAACCAAGGAATAAATGAAAAATGTTTACTAATATCTTTGCTAACACAAAAAAACGATACTTTCTTATGCAGTTGTAAGATATATGTGTACATAGCACTTGCACTACTTAAAGAATCCGCATCAGGATTCATATGTGCGATAACAACAATATGTTTGGCAGTATTTATTCTTTTAATTATATCGTTCATTATTTGGAATTATACTCTTTTTCTATTTTCTATCTATTAAGATTTTGAAAGATAAGACACCCCAACATCTTTAATAAATACATCTGTAAACATCTCTGCCAAATCTTCATCTGGATGTTCATCATCATAATGGTATTCTATAAATCCAAAAAAATCCTCAGGTGTAATTTTATATACAATCATTTTGTTAATTGCTTGGGTAGAATCATGAGCAAAAAACAAACTTGCTATCTCTTCTCCTTGAGACTTATCATCTGTATCATTAAGTTTTAAAAAACACTTTTGGAGATGCAATAAATCTTCAAGTTCTTCAATCTTAACACCATCTTCAATTGTTGGAGTTCCTTTTTTTAATATACTCATAATTAGCTCATATATCTCGGCTAATATTCTTGTTTGTTCACTCATTTTTTATTCCTTAATTTATTTTATAAATGAAGAGAAGCCTTCATTTTGATTCTAACGCTTGCCTTTATTCATCTTGTAAACATAAGCAAGAACTTCAGCAACTGCTTCAAAAAGTGCTTCTGGAATCGGTTTTTCCACTTCAACTTCATTATATAAACTTCGTGCTAGTGGAGGATTCTGAACTATATGTACATTATTCTCTCGTGCAATTTTTTTAATATTTTGTGCAATAGTATCCATACCTTTAGCAACAACTACTGGAGCACGTTTTGTCTCATCATATTTGAGGGCTACTGCATAATGCGTAGGGTTGGTTATAACTACATCAGCATTTGGAACTTCTGACATCATGCGTTGACGTGACATTTCCATCTGTTTTTGTTTGATTTTTGCTTTTATCAGTGGATCCCCATCCATATTTTTCATCTCATCTTTTACTTCTTGCTTACTCATTTTTAAGCCATCAAAATATTGTTTTCTCACAATAATAAGATCAATAATAGCAAATATAAAAATAACAAAGAGCATCACAAAAGCAATTATTATCATTTTTTCAACAAGCCAATCTAGCTGATCTGGCAAAGAAAATAAAGCTACAGTAGGAAGTTCTTCTATAAAAAGAAAGAAAAATATAAACCCAACACCTAAGGTTGTAAAAGATTTAAAAGTTATTTTCACACCCTCTATAAGTTTTTTCATAGAAAAAAGGTTTTTAGTTCCTTTAATCGGGTCTAATTTACTAAATTTTGGTTGAATTGCATCTACTGTAAACAAAAATCCAAACTGCGCTAAAGCAGCAATAACACCTGCGATAGCTACAACAATAGCCAATGGCATAACAATTAAAAGAGTATGTTGAAAAGTTACGATAGCTATATCAATCATAAAAGCTTTATCAAGCGGGGTACCATGAAGTGAAAAATAATACTGAAAAAGTAAAATAACATGCTTTGCCATAAAAGGAAAAAGCATCAACACAGCAAGAATAGCTGCAAAAAGAGTTATAACACCTGAAGCATCTTGGGATTTTGGAACATTACCTTCTTTACGGGCATCTTCTATCTTCTTGGGGGTGGGTTCTTCTGTTTTTTCCTGATCGTCAGCCATGGAGGATTAGTGATTAATCCATTTTCATGGATAAATCTATCCAATTTGCTTGATGTGTCAATGAGCCACTGCTTATTGCATCTACTCCACATTTTGCATACGATTCTATAGTATCTAAAGAGATATTTCCGCTTGCTTCTAAAAGAATATGAGGAAAGTTTTCATCTCTATACTTTACAATCTCATAAATCTGATTTGGAATCATGTTGTCACACATTACTATATCACTTCCAGCTTTCATAGCCTCACAAGCAACTTCAAAACTCTCAGCTTCAACCTCAATCTTAGCCGTAAATGGAATTTGCTTTCTCGCTTTTTTAATATAGTCTGCTAGATTTTTAATCGTTTTTAAATGGGTATCTTTAATCATAAGAGAATCATCTAAACCCATTCTATGGTTTACAGCCCCTCCACAACGTGTTGCATACTTTTCAAATACTCTTAAAAGTGGTCTCGTTTTTCTTGTATCTAAAAGCTTGACACCATAAGGTTCAATAAGTTCAACATATTTTCTTGTTAGTGTTGCTATAGAACTCGCATGGAGAATAATATTTAAAACTGTTCTTTCAACTTTGAGAATTGTATGAGAACCACCCCGAAGGATTGCTAAAACCTCTCCCTTTATAAAAGTTTTTGAATCTCGTTTGGCCCATACAATATTAAAACCTTCAAGTTCGGCAAGGACATCTATATATTTTTGTCCAGCCATTACCCCATCACATTTTGCTATAATATCTGCTTTACATTCAACACTTCTCTCGACTAAGGCATATAAATCTCCACGACCTACATCTTGCGCTAAACTTTCTTGTACAAATTCTTTTATCATAAGGCCAACATTCTCTCTAAGGCAATTTTTGCCCATTTTTGAGTGCTTTTTTCTACAAAAATCTCATTTATAGGCTCACCATCATCAATTGCTTTTAATGTAATGTATACATCTTCTAGTGTTGTTTCATTCATAGTTGGACATTCTGGTTTTGTTGAAGAAAGAATATAAGTATTCTTTGAACGTAAACGGTTCACCATATTAAACTCTGTTCCCACTGCAACTTTTTGCTCAGGAGGAAGTTCTGTTATATATTTAATGAGTTGAGAAGTTGACCCAACAAAGTCTGAAGCATCACAGATAGCAGGGTCACATTCAGGGTGTACAGCTATTAAAATTCCTGGAAATTTTTTTCTGTAAAAATCAATGTCATCTATACTAAAGAGTTGGTGAACTGAACAAAATCCATCATAACAAATAATGTCACACTCATTAGGATTTGTACCATCTCCAATCACCATAGACTTTAATCCCATTTGATTACCAATATTCTGTCCTAAGCATCTATCTGGAACAAAGAGGATTTTTTTTCCTTCTTTTAATGCATCTGCAATAATAATTTTCGCATTTGAACTAGTACATACAAGTCCACCCATTTCACCAACCCTAGCTTTTACATCTGCATTTGAGTTTATATATGTGATAGGTAAAATATTTTCTTTGTTTATTCCATGTTCTTGCATAAAGGCTATTGATTCGTCAAAGTAAATACCATCTATCATTTTTGCCATTGCACAACAGGCAACTTTAGGCATAACAACTCTTTTATTTGGTGAAAGTACTTTAACACTTTGCCCCATAAAAGCAACACCACAAAAGAGTATGAACTCTGCATCATCATCTCTTGTTCTTACTGCGAGTTCAAGAGAATCACCTGTAATATCAGCTATCTCAAAAACCTCATCTCTTTGATAAAAATGGGCAACAACTGTTACATCAAGTTTATTTTTAAGTTCTTCAATATTTTGTTTTAATTCTTCGTTGGTGTATTGCACAAAATGTCCTACTATATTTATATTAATCTAATTATATCAAAAATTTATTTTCTAAAAATTAGCTTTATTTTATTTGAGAAATTATAGTAAATATCTCTTTATCTGGAGAATTTACAATATTGCTATGTGAATTGTCTACATGCTTTTTAACACCACCAACATCTAAAAACAGACTACTATCTTCATTTACTATTTTATCATTCCTTCCAGCAATAAAGGTTGTCTGCTCTTCTAGTTTAAAGAGAAGATACTCTTTATTTAATTCCTGTAAATATCCATTGTCTTTATACTTTTTGAGTTGATCATATGCTCCACTATATAAACGCTTTCCTGCTTGAATAACTTGCTCATGCTTATCAAAATCAAAAGAAAACATATCATATATAATCTCTGCCATTGGAACAAAAATCTTGGTAGTTGAATCTATCTCTTTAATCCCTTTATGTGGAGTAGCTAATGTTACAAGTCTAATATTTTGCATATTAATATTAACCTGTGCGAGGTTTACAAGTACTTGCTTTGCTAAGTTTCCACCATGAGAGTGTGCTATTACTTTTATCGGGTTATTCGGATTATTTTTAAATATAAATTTAATTATTTTTTCAAGTTGTTGCGTGTTTTTTTTTGTAATCCCCTCTGATGAATCCCAACTATAGATGATATTGTAATCAGAGCTTAATACATTTGATTTATAATAAGGTTTCCAATCTTCTTTATGTAAATCATGTCGTGCACTATTACTCGGTGTTCCATCTCTAAAATCAAGTCCGTTAATATAAATATTTACACTATTATCACCTAATGACAAGAACCATAAAGACTCTTTAGAATATTGATAGTCTACTTGAAGTGAGTTAAAATTTTTGTATATTAATGTAGCGGTTGTTTCAGCAGTATTTCTAATGCTACTTGGTAAATCTACTGATAGGTTTTTTATTGTTAATGCATCAACCTCTGTATCAAAACTCTCTCCAAAACGAAATAAATAATCTTGTATCGCTTTTTGATAATTTTTTCTGCCCTTTTTTTCTTCTGCTATAACATGACGAAACTGTGCATTTTCACATAAGTACGTACTATCAAAGTCTATCGCATTACATAAAGTATCAACAATTTCAAAATCTAGCATACTACTTTTAGGTTGTACATTGTAAAGGATTAAGACACCATACTTTAGAGTGTACTTGTAAAGAACGAGACTATTACCAAACTCTATTTCTATAAAGTTTGTATTGTTTATTTTTTTTACTTTTGTATTTTCATCTCTAAGGAAAAGCATTTTCCCTTCACTTTTTGTTTTATAGATACCAATAATTCTCTTATCTAACTTTGCTGTATCATCAAAAGAATAAGCAGATATATCTTGAATAAACATAACTAAAAACAATGGTAACGCGAAAATGAAGAAATTTTTCATCTGAATCCTTAATACAATGACTTTCGCGTATTATAGCAATTAATTATTCATATTTTTTTATATATTATAAAAATACTAAAATCTAATATTTCGAAGAATCTTTTATCTGATAGGTAGTATAAAAAAGAAATCTTTCATAATTTGATTATAGGCACTAACATTTTTTTTGCTATTGGTATGTTCATACACATCTGCTCTTGTTTTGTTGAAAATTTCTTTTATGGTAGCCCCCTCTTTTTTAAGATTCTGCACAAAATACTTTGTTAATATACCATTAGAGCCTTTTTCACCATCTCTCACTATCTCTCCAGTAGCTGTTGAGTAAGCTAAAAATATATCTTCGGTATTTGATATGGAAGTTAATCCTCTTCCCACACCTCTACCAAAATGGTTGTGCCCAAAAGTATTTAAAGAAATAGTGTTGCGACAAGTATCTGAGATAATAATATTAAGTCGATTACCAGCATTTCTCATCTTCTTTATAATATTGTTGAGTGGTATAGCCTCATGCTCGATATATTCTTTATTATCTAGTAATGCATCTATACCTACTAAATAATTTTTTCCATCTACATTCACACTATAACCAGCGAAATAGTAAAAACCTATACCACCTTTAGAAATTTTATGAGCAAATTTTTTAAGAAGTTTTTTCATATCTTTTATCTTTGCATTCTCTTTGTAGATAACAGTAAAGCCATTTTTTTGAGTATTTCTTTCATAAGTCTTGCATCGTTTAAAGGATTTTTCAAATTTTTAAGAGTAGTATATTTATCATTCCCTATGATAAGAGCAACTCTTAGTTCTACTTTTACTTTTTTTACCATATTCTCTAAATTGTATGCGTGGAGTGTAGTACTAAGAAAAATGAAGAGGAGGAGGAAGATTACTGTTATACTTTTCATCTTTATAAACC
>JAFLJZ010000283.1 GCA_022712775.1 Sulfurimonas sp. | reverse complement strand
GAGTATGGCTTAGGTGTTTGCTCCGACAGTTTGTTGTTTTGTGCAAAGCACAAAATAATAAAGTGTTGGAGTGAACGAAGTTCCTCGACCCTTGCCGTTGTTTTGATGCGAAGCGTCAAAACAACGTTTGAGGAGAGCAATGTGAACCCGCTCTTGGGTTCATATTGGTTCCTGCGTTTTGTTAGCATTTATTTTAAGTGAAACAATTACTAGCAAGGTGACCATAAGTAATATTAAACTAGAAAAAGATAGTGGATTAAATACTAAAAGTGAGTATAGCCAAATATTGCTAAGTATTATGGTTAAAATAATTGACATAATATTAGTATATGTGAAAATAATTATAATAATTCCAATTGCTGAGAAAATAATCCCTATTAGCCATAAAATATCATTTATAGGGGATACTTCTAGATTGTAATTTTCACTTTTTGCCTTTATTCCTAAAAACATTCTTCTTTCCATTATATAATGTAGAGGTTCAAATATTAGATTTTTTATCTCATTTTTAGAAGTTGATGTTCCTTGTCCATGAGTACGGATAATTAATCTAGTTTGATTTGTATCTATCGTTTTCAATAAAAAAGTACCCCAATTTTTTAATACAAAATATTTTTCAGCTTTAACATCAACAATTGGAAAACTATACTTCTCATTATTATTTATAGTAGTTGGAATTATGCGACCAATATCCATTGTTGGGGTCTTGTTTTGGGAACTATTAGACTGTATAGTTTCATAACCTAATATATTTTCAAGAAAAGTATATGCAAAAAAGCCTCCTCTATCAGCACCTAGCTCAGTTAACATGTTCCATACTTTTGCAGTACTTACTTGAATATTTATGGCTCTAGTAGAGACAATATATGGTGCAATATTATCTCCTACTAAAACAGAATTAACTTCTTGTGTTGTTGCACCCCAAGTTGATATATATGGTTGAATAAAACTAGAGTAAACTACTATTTGAATACTAATAGTAAATAAGAGAATAAAAAATGATTTTTTAAAATTCTTCATTCACTATTTAACAATTAATTTCTTCAATAAAATAGCAGAGATTACAAACAATAACAATTCCACTACAAGTCCAGGTAATACAATAAGCGTAAACGGTTCAATATAAAACATATCTAATCCAACAGGATATATGACTTCTAAAGACACTCTTGCTATCCATAAAATTATTTTAATGATTAAGTAGTAATATACTATTTCTTTAATTTTATCTATATTTAATGATAATAATATTGTTGTTGCACCAAATGCAATTAATAAAATTCCTACAGCATAAGTTACAAGTAAAACATAATCTGATTCAATTTGATTTAATTGTTCAAATCCACTTGATTGATATAAAAAATAAGGCATTCCAAAATGTAGCAATCCTACTAATATTTCAACTATACCTGCCACTACTAAAATATTTTTAATTTTGTTTTGCATATTTGTTACTCCTTATGCTAACGACTGTCTTGAGAAATAAGTCACCGCTAGGCTACTTATTTCTATACTAGAACTTGTTATAAGATTTACGGCTTACACACTTTACAAGCTCTAAACCCATTTTCTATAGCTTCATTCTTAGTGTCATAAAATACAATATTTTTCTGTAATGGTTTTCTTGCCCTACATGA
Organism: Sulfurimonas sp.; assembly: GCA_022712775.1. The sequence goes on along the minus strand of JAFLJZ010000283.1, from coordinate 2,048 downwards.
TGGTAAACAAAATATTCCTGTTGTTTTTACTGCTGTATAAAACATACCGTCATATTGAGCGTTTTTGCTTCCAATAAAATTATATTTTTCTTGCTCACTTAACATTTATATTATCCTGTGCTAGAAATAAATTTTGTTCCAATTTTAACAATCTTTTTTTAAGTGGTAGTCCACCACCATATCCTGTAAGCTCGCCATTACTACCGATAATACGATGACATGGGATAATTATTCCTAATGAGTTCGCACCATTGGCACTTGCTACTGCCCTTACTGCTTTTTCATTGTCAATATCTTTAGCCAGTTGTAGATAGGTTGATATTGTGCCGTAAGGCACTTTCATCAAAGCGTTCCAAACACTTTTTTGAAAATCAGTACCAACTGTAATAATTGGAATATCAAAATCTTTTCGTTCCATGTTAAAATATTCATCAAGTTGCGTTCTCGTTTCTTTTAGTATCTCATCATCTTGTTCTACAAATACTGCATCAAAACCTTTTTTTAACCTATTATCAACAGTTGTTCTCATTTTTCTATATTTGAAATCCAGTAAGCAAAGTCTATTTTCAAATGAGCCTAAAATAAAATGTGCATATTTTGTTTTGTAATATTGTATATTAATTTGGTTCATATTCATTTGTCCTTGCCGTTGTTTTGATGCGAAGCGTCAAAACAACGTTCGTCGTGAGCAATATGAAGCCGCGCTTTGGCTTCATATTGCGCTCCACGTACTTGTTATCTCTGGAGAGTCAGCCCCAGAAAATACAAGTTGGGTCTTCATCTATTTCTTTTAACAAGTCTTTGATTTCAGTTTTTGGACTAAGTCCATCGTAACTAAAAAACTTTTGATGTTGGTTTGACCAATAAAGTTTCCATTTCATTGATTTAATGTCAAATGTCATTTTGGCAATTTTCATATCAATCCATTCTGAATCATCATCCCATTTAGGTCGAGATTCCATAAGTGTAAAACTATTGCCCCTTACAGAATATTTTAATTGAATTTCATTTTGTACCTCTTTTGGAATTTTTGTTTTACAATAATATTCAATTTGTTTTTCAGCTAATTGTCTTTGTAATGGTGGTATCGCCAATTCTTTTCCTTATGTTGAGATAACATATTTTCTTGCTATGATTTATTAGTTTTTGATGCTAAATATATCTTTAATATCTGAACCATTTTTTATTTTTAAAAGTAAAGCGAATAACTCTTTTTCTGGATATTTATTTAATATTTTATCAACAACATATTTAGCACCTTGATAATTTTTAATATTTTTTTCTTTAGAATTTGTCCAAAATAAATCAACACTGCTAAGAGTTTGGATTCTAATAATTTCACTATTATTAATTGGCTTAACAATATATTGTTCACGATAATCAACTTGCATACCAATCCCTTCTTCTAACCATACTGGGAATTTAAATTGTCTTATAAAGTATCCTAGCCTTTTGCCTACTTCAGCATGAAGTAGCTCATGAGCAATAACATCTATACTATGACCTTTTGAACCAATAACCACATAATTGCCCCATGGTGATATACGTGTATTACCAAATAGATTTGTACTATATTTTAATGATGTATTGGAGTCTTTTATAATAATAATAGTTGGATTTGAAGATAGTTCACCAAATTTATTTATTATTCTTTTTTTTGCATTTGTAATTAAAAATTGTATATGCTTATTTTCATTGTCTGTGAATATATTTTCTACATAAATATTTTCTTTAATTTTTTTAAAATCTGAAAAATTAATCATTGTACACCTTATAATATTGGCATACAAAAATGTTGTACCGAGTAAAATGGCTAATATAATGATTATTACTTTATTTGTTTTTATCATTTGCTTGCCTTGCTTTAAACTAACGGTTGAAGATAGCCAATAAATTGCCGCTAGGGCATTTATTGGCTCCAATGAGACTGTGAAATAACTAAACCCCAAACAGTCTCATAAATTATAAAAATTCTAACACATTCATCTTAATATTAACCATCTTTAAACTCTAAAAATAGTATAATACAACTAAGAAACAGTTCGTAA
>JAFLJZ010000239.1 GCA_022712775.1 Sulfurimonas sp. | reverse complement strand
TTCTTTTGAGGTAATCGTACATGTTTTCTTCGCTACAAAACTATACGAAAGCACATACGTAGATGTATAGTCACCATTAACAAACTTAATATTTTTACTAGAACCTGTAGAAACTATATTTTCACCACAAAGAGTATAAATATTTGGCTTCTCTATATCTTCACCTGATAAACTTAAACTATATGTCACAAGCTCACCAACTTGTACATTTTGAGTATCTACACTCGCACTTACACTCGCATAAATAGATAAAGGAAATAGTATAAGTGTATAAAATATTTTACCAAGGTTTGTCATTTTCATTTTCCTCATTAGATTTATTGTTCTGTAACATATACATATAGGTACCCTGCTCACTATTTAACATGTTTAACCACTTTGTTTGCTCAGCATCACTCATCTTTTCTTCAGGGGCTTGTTGTTCTTCTTGAATCTCTTTATCTCTTTTATCTTCACTTTTCTTTTTATCTAATTCGTCAAGTTTATCTTTTTCTTTACTTTCATCTTTTTCATCTTTAGATTTTTTATCTTTAGAATCTTTAGCTTTATTATCCTTATTTTCTTTTTCCTCTCCACTCTTAGGATCTTCTTTATCTCCAGGCTTTTTATCGTCATCTTTTTTATCGCCCTTGTTATCTTGATCTTGTTTTTTATCGTCTTTTTTATTCTGTTCTTCTTCTTTTTTCTGCTTCTCAATCTCTTTTTTAACAGTTTCAAGGTTTTCTCTTACTTCTTTATCTTCTTTCATTGATAAAGATTTCTCATACGACTCTACAGCATTAGCCAAGGCATTTTCTTTGCCTTGTTTTACATAAGTATTTCCAATATTTGCATGATTTCTTGCATTTGATACATTATTATCAAAACTTGCTTTTTCATACGAGAGCATTGCTTCATCATACTTGTGTTGTTTATAAAGTGTGTTACCTATATTATAATGGGTACTACTATTGTTATTCTCTTGTGCATATTTTGTATAAATTTTTTGTGCTTTTTCATACTTTTCTAAAGCATAGGCTTCTTTTGCTTCATCTAAATCCATAAAATCAAGAAGACCTGCTCTAAGCTCTTGATGTTCTAGGAAAAAAGAGAAAAATATCATAACAGGAATTGCAAATTTTTTACTAGGTAATGAACTCGTAGCCAAAAGCAAGAAAAGAAGAGCCAAGCTAAGAGGGTAATAAAAAAGCGGTATAAACTTTTCTATAATCTCACTCTTTAACTCTTTCTTATCACTTGCCTTTTCTATCTCTCTAAGCATCGCTTTAACATCAGCATCTGATTTTACGCCCTCTATATATACGCCACCACTTGCAGTAGCAAATTTAGATATATTCACATTAAGTTTTGAGACAATAATCTCACCTTTATACTTAATAAATCTGCCATCTTCTTTTTTGATAGGCGCACCTTTTTTTGTACCAATTGCTAAAATATAGACAACAATATTATTTTCTTTTGCAAAGGCAATTTCATCAGAAAAATCTTCACTATCTCCACCATCGGTTAAAATGAGTAAGTTTTTATTAGCGACTTTCTTTATTGTCGTGTGCACTACATTTAAAAGTGATAAATAATCCGTGCCTTTTTCTGTGATGGAATCTGTGTTGAGTTGACGAAGTAAAAAACCTACAGAATTATGATCAAAACTCATAGGCGAAACAAGATACGAATTTTTCGCAAAAGCTACGATTCCAACTCTTTCATGAGGAGCTAGTTTTAGAAGTTCCATTGCCTTAGACTTTGCAAGTTTTAAACGATTTGGGTAGACATCTTCAGCGAGCATAGAATCAGAAATATCTAAGGCTATCATAATATCAGCACTTTTTGATTTTACTTCTACCTTTCCATCTTTGATGATAGGTTCAGCTAAACTTAGAATCATAAAAAAGCCTACAAGAAAAAATAAAATATTTCTTTTCTTCGCACTTAAAGTATTTCTACTTACACGTAACTTTTCCATAACCTCTTGACTAAAAAAATCATCATTTAACTCTTTTTTTCGAAATAAATAAACAAAAACTATCAATAAAACAGGCAATAAATAATAAAGAACTTCTGGGTGTAAAAAACTCATATCTGCCCTTTTTTATTTCTCAAATACATATAAAAAACAAAAGATATAAAAGCTAAAGAGAGTGGATAAGAAAAATAATATTTTAAATAACTAAAGGTTTCATTTTTAATTTCAGATTTTTCTAGTTCATCAATTTTTTTATAAATATCTTCTAACTCTGTTGCACTCGAAGCTCCAAAAGCAACTCCACCAGTTCCCTCTGCAATCGCTAAAAGCACTTTTTGGTTGTACTCATTTGCACGTCCTATTCCAATAGGATACACCTTAATTCCCTCTTTTTTTGCCATGTCTAAGGCTACTTCAAGGGGGATTCTATCCACACCAACAGTTGAGTGTCCATCGGTAAGTAAAATAGCTACCTTTGATTTTGATTTACTCATTTTCAAAAGGTTTACACCTTGGGCTAATGATTCATACAGTGCCGTATATTTTCCTGCCATTCCGATTTGAAGTTGAGCAACGATAGCATTTAAGATTCTCTCATCGTAGGTAAGTGGGGAAGCTATAAAAGAGTATGCACCAAATACGACTAAGCCAATGTTATCATCTTTTCTCTCATTGATAAAATCTTGTACTATACTTTTTACAACATCAAAACGAGTAAGTTGTTTGTCACTTCTATCAAAACCTTGTGCCTGCATAGAGTTTGAGGCATCAAGGATTAAGGCTATTTCATAACCATCTTTTGGCTCTAGCTCATAAGGCTCATCACGCACGGGGGAGGCTAAACTTACGAGTAAGGCAATAATGGCAAACCATTTAAAAATAAATAATAATTTTGATGAAATTATCGCATTTTGCATAAACTTTTGTGCATGAGGAAAATAAAATGATGTCCTCTTTATCTTACAAAAAACTTCACATAATAAAAATAAAAATGCCAGTAAAAGCACTGCTGGGTATTCTAAATAGATACCATCAAGCACCCCATCAAACATTCAGTATACCTCGATATTTTTCTATGAGTAGTATCGTTTGATTATCAAAACTTTTTACACTTTTTTTGTATTTATACGCTTCTAATCTTCTAAACAAATCATCAAAAATCTCACGATGCTCGGGAGAATCATCTTTAAATGTGACTCCATACATACTAATTCCATAGGCTGTATTTTTTGTTTCACTCATACTAAGAGAATCAAGAAGTTTCTTATGCTTACTTCGCATACTTACTATCTTTGTCTTCTTATACAAACGGTATGCAAAATATATTAGAGCAAGCATAAATAAAACTGCAAGTCCACTTAATGTTACTAAATAAATAAATGAATATTCTTCTATCTCTACAAGCGGTTTAATATCGTGAAGTGGTATATCGTAAGACTGCATAATTATCTCCCCTCAAAAAGACGACGAAGTTCAACTGAGGCAATAGAATCAGTATATATCTTTGTAAATCTAACCTGGTCCTTTCTAAATGTTTCATACAGTTTATGGTCATGTGCTTTAACTTTTGTAGCATATGCTTTTACACTAGACTTGTTAAAGTCACCCTCTAATGTAGCTCCACTCTCAGGATCAACTAAAGAAGAAAACCCCATCTCTGGTGGTTTTTCTTCTAAGTGGTCACGCACAATTATTGCTACTACTTCATGTTTTTTTGCGAGTAATTTAAAGTCTGGAATCTCAAAAAAGTCACCTACTACTAAAATCAGGGATTTTCGTCTAAGTCTTTTGTATAAAGTATCTGCAATAACTTTAAAATCTACTTGCTTATTCAATGCATCAAACTCTAAAACTTCATCTACATTTTTTTGCACTTGTTGAAGTTTTTTACTTGGCTTTGAGTTTGAAATAATCTCATCTGTAAAAATATATGAACTAAGTAAGTCTCCATTTTTTAAAGTAGAGAAACTCAAAAGTGCGATAATTTCGGCAATAGTTTCTTGTTTAAACTTTTTAGAACCAAAGTGTACACTTCCATTTAAGACAGAAACAAGAACTACATTTAACTCTCTTTCTTCACGAAATATTTTGATAAAAGGAGTTTGCATTTTTGCAGTAATATTCCAGTCAATATGACGTATATCATCACCTGGCATATACTCACGAAGTTCTATAAAGTCATAGCCCTCACCCTGAAAGATAGAAGGATTGTTTCCAACCATTTCGCTAAAGACTTGTCGTCTCGCACGAACTAGTATTTTTTGCAGTTTACTCAAATCTACAACCTACGGTATCGTTACAGTCTCTAAAACTCTCTGGATAATCTCATCAGTTGTGATTCCCTCTGCCTCTGCTTCATAGCTAAGAACTATACGATGACGCATAATATCTTTTGCGATATACGCTACATCAACAGGAGTTACAAAGTCTTTTCCACGCATAAAGGCCATTGCTTTAACTGCTTTGAACATATCGATACTAACACGAGGTGAAGCACCAAACTGTATATAATCTTCTAGGTCTTGCATTCCATAAGCACTTGGAGTTCGTGTTGCATTTACAAGTTCTATCATGTATTTTTCTACTTCTTCATCAATATGAACTTCTTTTATAGCATTTTTAAGCTCATTTAATTCATCTGCATTAATCACAGCTTCTATTGTTTCTGAAGTCCCACTGGAGATTCTTCTTGCAATCTCTAACTCTTCTTCTGGCGTATTATAATCAACAACAAGTTTAAACATAAAACGGTCTAACTGTGCTTCTGGGAGTTGATATACACCCTCTTGTTCTACTGGATTTTGTGTAGCCATAACAAAGAAAGGAGGATCGAGTTTAAAGGTAGTGTCCCCTAAGGTAACCTGTCTTTCTTGCATAACTTCAAGAAGTGCAGACTGTACTTTTGCTGGTGCACGGTTAATTTCATCTGCTAAAAGTAGGTTCGTAAAAATAGGACCTTTTTTAATCTTAAAAGAGTTGTTTTTCGGATCATAAATTTCTGCACCTAAAATATCCGCAGGAAGTAAGTCAGGAGTAAACTGTGCTCTTTTAAAATTTAGTCCAAGAGATGCAGCTAATGCATTTACAGTTGTTGTTTTAGCAAGTCCTGGTACACCTTCTATAAGAATATGTCCATCACATAGAAGCGCTATGAGAAGCCCATCTATCATTCTTTCTTGACCTACAACGACTTTTGCAACTTCTTTTTTAATTGTCTGTATTTTAGAAACCATATAAAAATAACCTTGTTATAAATTAAGGGGATTATAGCAAATTGGGGTTAATATTTGACAGACCAGGAGAATAATCTGTCAAATAAGGTCTTAGAATTTATAACTAAATTGTGCGTAGAATGCACTCTCAAGTGGCATATCTTGAGTAAATACATTTTGTCCGTCAAATTTAGAAATATTTCTTGCGTAAGTAAATTCTATGACAGAATTAGCAGATGAAACATCATGAATCGATAATGTCACTCCCGGCATAATTCTATCTTCTTGCGAAATATCAAGGTTACAAACACTAAGTTCATATTTTGATTTTTCTATTGGCTTCGCTGTGTCGGTATAGAACACATCCGATGCACCTAAGTTTGTTAGCATTAATAATGCACCCATTGGATAGAGTAAAATTTTCATAATACTTCTCCACATACACAATTGTAAATACTAAGTAATAATAAATAATTTCCAATCGCCAGAATCGGATTTAATATTTACAATTGATTAAAGATTAAGATAGATATTGAAAATGAGGAGTTATAAATACTTTGGCAGTCTGGCAGTCTATGAAAGACCCATAACTTTCCGTACTTGCTTCGCAACAAGGTTGGCTTTTTCTAATACTTATCTATGGTAGCAGTATAGCATATTTAGAATGAAATAACAAATTCTTATAAAAATATAAAAACACTTTTAATAGCATCCACGCTTAAATTTGTCGATTCAGAGCCTAAATAGCGTAAAGATTCTCCAAGCGAAAATATCATTTTTTTTGTAATTATCTGATAACTCATATTCGAGTGATGCATCAATAGGGTTGAAGAATATTTATTCATATCTACTTTTTTATTTTTATTTGTCTTTTTTAAAAGCTCTAATTGCCATGGTCTTTGCCATGTTATATAAAGAAAGTTACCATCTTTATCTTTTTGCGTTTGAATCTTATACTGAATAACTTGCATCATTTTATTTGCTTGTTGAATCTTCTCTACATCATATTGCAATGTTGTAACTGTATGCGTTCTTTCTATTGTATATGCCCAGTAAAGCATCTTATACATTCCAGCCATCAAGTAGTCGTTTCTATTTTTTACATATGCAGGAGAAAAAGCGATATTTAAATAATCTTGGTACGTAGCTTTTTTTGTTCTAAGTAATTCAAGTTTTACAGTATTTACTCGAGAATTTATATCTTTAATTATACGTTTTGTATTTTCTTTAGAAGAATGATTCGGGTTTCTTTTGTTGAGTTTATCGTAATACTTTACTAATGATTTTTGTAGCGAAGTGGTGTGTTCCCTTACTACAGTAGCACCATTGGACTGAAAAATAGAGCGAACAAAATTATCATCATCTTTTGTACTACATCCATTAGTAAACAAACTTATAAAAATAAGAACTATAAAGAGAGAGGTTTTTTTCATTACAACTCAACTCCAAGTATCTTAGAAATAGTATTCTTCTTCATTAAGGCATTTAATTTAATTGCTACGTTTTCTTTTGCTATTTTATAGCCCTGAGTTGATTGTCCTGTGATGTTTAACTTATTACTTCCAACAACATTACCATTGTAGTCTTTAGTTGTTATTATAATGGCACTTCTAGCTAAGTCAAAGCCATACGACTTAGCCTTTATAGTTTTAGAAGATATATACACTTTAAAATGGTTTTTCCCATTTGAATTGTTCAATATATATTTTGAATCACTTAAACCTTTAGCTATTGAGGATTTTAACTTTTTCGCATCTTTATTTGAATGCACACTAAAACTAATATTTGATAATAATATCGCATAACTACTTTCTAAGTTTGTTATTTTTTGTGTATAAAGAGAATCATCAAAACTAGAATCAAGTGAATGCATTACACGAAGGCTATTTTGTATACCTTGTAACAATTCTAAACCTACTCTATAGTTAGAAAGTTTTTGTAGTGCATTTAATTTTTTTGTATCTTTTACTTTTATACTTTGAAACCTGTTATCTACCTCTATTTTAAGACCATCAAAAAGTTTCTTTTTATTTACCTTTACTTGAACAAGGTATTTCTCAAAACCAAAATCACTTGTATGAAGTAGTTCATAGTTATTTATTTGAATTTTTTGTACTTCCGAGTAAACTTCGTTAGATGAAGTCACAAGGTAACTTTCCTTATCACCCTTAGTGACTTCTGTCTTTGATTTAAACTCTGAAGATAGAGATACACTAAGTGTCGCAATTATTTCATTCAAAGCATTGTTTACAGCTGTTCTCTTGTCCTCACCTTGGGCAACTGCATATAAAGTACTAGCATTACTTTTTAAAGGCTTTTCATACCACGATGGATACTCTTTCATCTCTGAAACCACTCTTTTTTTAGAAGCACATCCACTAACAATAAACAAAATAAAAAATAAACTTAGTAGTATTCTCATCACTATTCCTATCTACTTAACTGCTGTGACGAGGCTTGATGTTTATCAATCACAGAATTAATTCGTATATACGCTATGTTTATAATTTCAATTGGTTTTATAGTTAAGTTATCTGCCTTTTCATAATACGACCTTGCTTTTTCATACTGCCCTTGTGCTTCTTTTACAACACCTAGGTTATAAAAAGCAACATAACTTTGTTGAATGGTAGAATCTATAAGTTCTACTAACAATCTTTGAGCCTTATCAAGACGATTATGCTTGATATATTCTAAGGCATTATCCAAGAGTAATTCTTGTGCATCTGTATAATCTAAATCTGGGTCTTCTAAAAGTTCTACCTCGAAGTAAGAGTAATGTGGAGTAAGCTTATAGGTAAAATCATTAGCAATTGAGAAAGCTAATCTTTGTGCAACACTATCTTTAGAAGGTAAAGGTCTAGAATCATCACGACAATGTTTATATGTTGCACTTCTTGAGAGACTATCTGAGTAGATAATATCACCTCTAAGAACATCTACCATTTTTATCTCTGCAGATAAGCTAACTACCCGCTTCTTACACCCAACATTATAATACGTTAGCTCAGAACATTTTTTATTCGCACATCTAGCACGCGTTTCATAAAAACGTGTATCGCTCATACTTGCACGATTTACCTTACCAGAAATCAACGCTTGTGCCCCAATAAGACTACCAACTTCAACAATATCTTCTGTATCAACAAGTCCACTATTTTGAAATTTTTGCTCTTTAATTACTTGATTAATATCGCTTCTACTTACCATTGTAAAAAACTTCTTATTTTCAATTCTAAATTTCGCCAGATTTGATTCTATTTTTGAGCCAAGACCCACTCTATCATTTTTGAAGTCTATAACTGCTATATTTTTTGTGCTGGTTGCTCTATCTATCTGGGCAGGATTAAGTGCTTTAATCCTTACTTTTTGTGCACACCCGCTTATAAACAAACTTAGTGATAAAAGTAAAAATGCTAAAAAGTATCTTTTCATAAGTTATTTTAGTTCAAAAGCCGTTAATCTTTGATTAACTGTAAAACTTTTTTCTTTGCTGTACTTAGAGAGATTACATTTGATATCTCTAATTCTCTTAATACCTCAGCATATTTTCTTTCATTATCCAAAATCAGAATCATACTTAGAGCATCAAGTGTTTGCGCATTTTTGATTTTTTCTCCCAATACTTTTTCTTTTGTATTGATTCTTTCTTTTTTAAATTTTATTTTTGAAACTAAAAAACCTGCGATAAATGTCAAAATATAATATATAAATTCAAAACTAAAAGGCTCAACTTTTTCTACCTCATCTAAAAGTTCTTCTTTTTTAAAAGACTCTTTTACTACAACATTGAACTCTTTAATTTCCAAAGTTTTTATAGTTTTATCAAAATACTCTATATGTACACTTGGAATCGTAAAGTCCTTATCAGCTACAAAGGCAAACTTTTGGCTCCAGGTTCCCTCATGTCCATTGACTGTTAGTTTTACGTCTTGGATTGTTTTTTGGGAAAATACTTTCACTCCGTTTATTGTGTATTGTATAGGTTTTATATCTTCAAAGTTACCTATTCCTGATATCGTTATATCAAGATGATAAGGTTCATAGGCTTTAACTGGTTTTTCATCTGCTTTAACATCGAGTGTAAATACGCCAACAATACCATTAGGATTTTCTTTTACCTTTACACTTAGGGTATTAAGTGCTACCATCTCCATAATAAAATTATTAACACCTCTGTCATCATCGCTAGTTTTTTTCATCTTTGCATGAAAATCAAAGTGTAGTTTTCCTGCTACTTTCGCCTTTGCACTATATTCATAAGTTGTTGTTTTTTTAGAATCTTTAACCGTATCTTTTTTATTTAAAAGTGTTAAGTCATAGCTATCATTATGAGGGACTGGATTAAAGTCTATTGTATATAACTCACCTCTATCTTCAAAACTACAGGTATATTTTAAATGTACTCTCTCATTTACATATACTTCTTGTTTTGAAGCATACGATGTCCATTCATAAGCAGCTAGTTGTAAATTAAAAAGTATAAGTATTAAAACTCTACCAAGGTTTCTTTTCATTTACTCCCCTTTTATTGATTAAATCGTATTGTTTTGAACTTAGTTTTGCCTTAGCTTTATTTAGATTTAGCATCCCCTCACTCTTCGTTTTTTCACTCATTTCTGCAGCACCACTACTTGCTGGTGCTTGAACTTTCATGTTAGAGCTTCCACCCTCTTGAAGTTTTTTTGAGTTTTTTTGCTCTGAGGCAAAAGATGATTTTTTATTCGTTTTTTCTTGCCCTGTATTCATTTGCATCTGTTCCTCTGCATCTTGAATATATCGCATATTTTCATCTGCTTCTAAAGAGTACTTCAGCGTTAAAGATTTTAAGTAGGCTTCTTTTGCTTTTTTAAACTCTTTAAGCCGTATATATGAATTTCCTATGTTGTAATACACAAGTGACTTATACGATTCATCTGAAGATTTTAACATCTCAAAATGAACTAAAGCCTTTTCATACTCTCCGGCCTTGTAATACTCTACAGCCTTAGATGAGTACTCATTGTTTATATTTGCATGAAGTGTGATTCCAAACAAAAGAAAAAAGGCTACAACATATCTTTTTAAAGTCGTAAGTGTAATCAAAAAAGTGACAATAGCTAGAATCACAAAGTAATAAAAGAATTCTTGGTTTTGGATAAGCATTGTTTTTGTTTTGTACTCATGGTTCTTTTGTGATTCTAAGGCACTTAGTAAGCTGTCATAGTCTTTAGTATATACACCGCCAGTTGCATTAGCAATAGCTTGTATGGCATTATTTTCTCTACTGACAACTATATCGCCTATCTCATCTTTTACTAGCTCACCATTTTTTGCATTTAAAGTTCCACCCACACTTGTTGCTAGCATCATAATATTTACAACTAAACCTCTTTTTTTTGCAAACTTAGCTTCTGCTTCATAAGAAAACTCATCAGCACCATCACTTAAAATAACCATACTTGGAGTTTTGGACTTTGACATCTTTGCTGAGAGTTCTAAGGCAGACATGATAGAACTCCCCTTAGTAATAATAAGGTTTGTATCAAGTGCATCATACAAATAAAGTAATAGCTCACTGTCTTGCGTTAAGGGAGATAAGACTACAGCATTTGTTGTAAAGCCGATTACTGCGTATCTTGTATTTGAATCAGACCTAACAAGCTTTTTTAAAATCTTTTTTGCTCCCTCAAGTCGTGTTGGCTTGACATCTGTTGCACTCATGGAATAAGATAAGTCTACAGCAACAATCACATCACTTAAAACTTGCTCACTTTTTACAGGCTCTTGTTCCATTATAGGACGGCAAAGTGCTAAAACTATAAAAATAAAAGTAAGCATATACCCATAGATACCTACAGAAATATCTTTATAGTTCTTGCTAATAAAAACAGGCACCAAAAGAAGTAAGAGCCAAAAATATTCAGGATTTAAAAAATTCATCTTTTTATCTCCCTTAAAATTAAAAAGGCAAGTAATACTAAAGAAAACAAAAGTACAAGTTGATAATAAAAATCTTTTTGCAAATATTCTTTACTTTTAATCTTTGATGATTCTAGCTTGTCTATTTTCTCATACACCTTCACTAATTCTTTAGCTGAGCTTGCATGAAAAAATTTTCCTCCACTCTCTTGTGCAATTTGTTCTAAAAGTACTTCATCTGCTTCACCTTTTTCTCCCAAAGCGATTGTATATATTTTTATACCTTTTTCTTTTGCAAGAAGAGAAGCATCTTTAGGAGAGATGGAGCCACTGTTATGTTCACCATCTGTAAGTAAAATAATTATCTTTGTTTTTGAAAGAGAATATTTAAAAGCTCTTACACTCACCGCGATACCTTCACCTATGGCAGTATTTTGACCTGCCATTCCTTGGTTTAAATATGAAAGCATATCAGCTACTATCTCTTTTTCGTAGCTAATAGGAGAAGCGATAAAAGCAAAGTCTCCATAAAGAACAATTCCAACATTGTCGTTTATTCGTTTGTGTATAAATTCTGTTGCTATCATTTTTGTTAGTTCAAAATATGACAATCTATTTGCATCGCTAAGTTCACTTTTTTTATCGTACTCTGAAGCATTCATAGATCCACTAGCATCAATACTAAGAACAATATCTTTACCATGTCTATTTGAATTAGCAAGCTTATCTACGAAAATCGGAGAAGTAAGTGCGATACTCAGTAAAATAAAAATAAGAATTTTTACAATCCATTCTAATTTCAAAAAATCTTTTTTCGCTGATAAAAACTGTAAATGAACAAAGAACTTAGGAAATAACTTCTCTTTACACTTGTATAGACAATAGAGTACTGGAATGAGCAGTAAAATAAAAAAAGGATATTCAAAAGTAAAGTAGTTCATTAAACATATTTTAGCTAAAAATGTGGTTTTTTGTGAATTTTTATAAGCCTAGTTAATAAATTTTATAATTCCCTC
>JAFLJZ010000180.1 GCA_022712775.1 Sulfurimonas sp. | reverse complement strand
AATATTTGGAATCATCGTGCTTATGTTTGGTGCGAAAAAAATACCTGATTTAGCAAAAGGGATTGGTAAAGGTATCAAAAACTTTAAAGCTGAAATGAAAGAAACCGATGAAGTTATTGAAGTAGCATCAGAAGAACCTAAAAAAGTTGAAACGACTGAAGAAGTAGCATCAACAGAAGCTCCAAAAACTACAACTACTACACAAGCGTAAGTCTTGAAACAACGAGTATCCGCGCTTCTGCGTGAAAAATTCTCAAAAGAAGTTGTCTTAGAAAAACCAAAAGATAGATCTTTTGGTCATTTCTCTACTCCAATCGCTTTTTCTTTAGCAAAAGAATTACGAAAATCACCTATGATAATAGCAGAGGAACTTGCTTCTTCATTTGATGAAGATAAGACAGTATTTTCTAGTGTAGAATCAGTAAAAGGGTATTTAAACTTTCGTTTAAGTGAAAATTTTTTATCTGAGTATGCTGACTGGGCTTTAAATAATCCTACAGACTTTGGTAGACAAGAAAACTCCGAGAAAGTTCTTTTAGAATTTGTATCTGCTAACCCAACAGGACCTTTACATATTGGTCATGCTCGTGGGGCTGTTTATGGTGATACACTTTATAGATTAGCTAAGCATTTGGGGTATGATATTACCGCTGAGTATTATGTAAATGATGCCGGAAATCAAATCGACTTACTTGGTCTTTCTATTGCACTTTATGCACGTGAAAATATTCTTGGTGAGGATGTTGAATATCCAGAATCTTATTATCGTGGTGAGTATTTAGAGGGTCTTGCAAATGGTGCTATCGAAAAATTTGGTAAAGAGATATTTAGCGATGAATCTCGTTACAAAGAATTAGCGCTTTGGGCAAAAGATGGTGTGATGGAGATTGTTACTGAATCACTCGCAGATTTAAATATTCATTTTGATACTTTTGTAAATGAATCATCTCTTTATTCTGACTGGGATAGAGTAATGACTAAGATGGGTGATGGAATTTATACCAAAGAAGATAAGATTTGGATAGCATCAGAAGCTAATGGTGATGACAACGATAGAGTTGTTGTTCGTGAAGACGGCCGTCCTACATATCTTGCTGGTGATATAGTGTATCATAACCAAAAGTTTGAACGTGGGTATGACCACTACATTAACATTTGGGGTGCTGATCATCATGGTTACATCCCTCGTGTAAATGCTGCAGTTGAGTATCTTGGTTATGATTCTAAGAAGTTAGAAACATTACTTTCACAGATGGTTTCACTTCTTAAAGATGGCGAACCATATAAAATGAGTAAGCGTGCTGGTAATGTGATTCTAATAAGTGATATAGTTGAAGAGATTGGTGCAGATGCACTTCGTTTTATCTTTGCTTCTAAGAAAAGTGATACAGCTTTAGAGTTTGACCTTGCAGAGTTTAAAAAGCAAGATAGCTCAAACCCGATTTTTTATATTCAGTATGCACATGCAAGAATTAACACAATCTTTTCAAAATCTGAAGTATCAAAAGAAGATATTTTAGCATCAAAGTTAATTAACCTTGAGGAGAATGCAGATATTTTACTTTTTGATGCATTATTACTACCTGAGGTGATTGAAGATGCATTTAATTCTCGTCAAGTACAAAAATTAACAGATTATTTAAAAGCACTTGCCGCTTCTCTACATAAGTTTTATTATGATTGTAGAATCATAGGTAATGATGATGAAGCGAAGTTGCTTAAACTTTTTATGGTTGTGGCGCTTTCATTAAAAACTGGTCTTAGTATTTTAGGTATCGAGGCAGTAGAAAAAATGTCTAGAGAAGAGGAAGAATAGTATGGGTAAAACAATAACAATACCAGATAATAGAACAGGCTTCTCTATGAAAGTTGATGGAATACAGTTAACTCGCCCTGATTTACATGGTATAGCAGCAGACTTAAGTATTGCAACAAAAGACGTACTCTTTCAAAATGGAGTTCTAACTGTTTATAATACATCCGAGGCCTGTCAAGAGATTGTAGATGATAATGCTTTAATTACATTTGTGGCTATGGCTATCGATATATCAAGTGAAAGTATAAGTGAAATGACGGCAGTTAAGGCAAAGCCAAAAACTATAGAAATGGATATGTTAGATGAGGATGAAGAAGATTAATCTTCTTCATCTAAGTTTTTCTCTAGTTCTACTATAAGATCTTCAACTTTTTCTTTTTTTAAAAATTGATGTTCATTTTCATGTGATACAATCATCTTATCCACAATAGTTATTTCTGTAATTTTATCTACCGCTAAACCTGATGTTAGAACTTCATCCGTTTGAATTATCAATATAATAGCTTCAACTTGCAAGTTTAACAAGAGTGATTTTGTTCTTTGGTAGAGAGTATTAAATGGGAGTATCATCTCAAAACCTAAATGATTAAAAGTTTTTTTATGGCTAGTTATAAAACAAGAAATCCCTTGTTGAAGTAATCTTTTTTGTTTTTTTTGAGCAAGTGATAGAGCCTCTTCTCCAACTAAACTATAAATAGGAACCTTTCCATCACCTTGAAGAATTTCTTTCATTACACTTTGAACATATTTTTTAGATATCTCGCTGCCACCTAAGAGTGGTGAAAAGTTGATTTCATTGATAATAGCACCATTTTGATGCCACGGCACAGTAATATCTGTAGTTATAATATCAACTCCTGCTACTTGTAATCCAAAAAGTTTAGTAGCTCTTATAGATATATCTATATTATCGGGATGGATAGTAGTTGTGATATTCTCTGGTGTACCTCCATCAGCGGTAGATTCAATAATTCGTAATGGTACATGCTCATCTTTTTTAGGGATGGAATTCAATGTGAAGCCGTGAAGATTCATAGCATTTTGAGCTTTTAGATCTTTTGGAAAAAGTTTTTTTCTTTTCCAAGGGGGAGTGCTCATAATGATTTGATTTTCTCTATCAATAAGGTCAGAAACTTTGTTTTTCCCATCTCCCATAATTGAGATAGGGCGTCTTTTTACAGCATATATTAATTTGTCATGAACAATAAAGATTCTATGAGCCATACCTTCTACTTGTCTCTCTACTACTACAGTCCTTGTACGTGAAAATCTTTTTGCTAATGTGAAAGCAACTTTAACTTCTTCGATGCTATTTACGTTTATAGTTACACCTTCTCCTCTATCTGCATCAATGGGTTTTATTACAAGTGGCCATTTAAGTCTCTTTGCAATTGCAATAGCATTGACTAATGTTTTAGAAAATCCATTAACTGGGGCAGGTAGGCCAGCATCTCTCATAAGATTAGATGTCATAATTTTGTCATGTGCTAGTCTTGCACCTATGAGAGAATCTAGATTACTTTTACTTCCTTCAATTCGTTTAGACTGTGCACCCTGACCTATTTGATAAATACCAGACCCTAAATGAGAAAATGGTATTTCAAGTTGGTGAAGAGCTTGAAGCATAGGTAAGGTTGATTTACCCGCGCGACTGATACGTTTGTATTTGTTTATGATTTGAGTTTGTATGAGGGTATAGATATAGTTTCTATTTTCTGAAATTATTTTTCTTTGAGAGAGCCATGCTACTTGCTGTATAGCAAAATTTGTAACTACTTTATAGTAAACTTCATCGACATGGGCTACATAAGGAAGAGAAATTTTTACATGCCATTGTGAGGATGATTCTGGTATGTTTTTAATACTTAGAATCTCTGGTAGTTCAAAAGATGGGAGAGAAATACTTTGTAATAAGTAATTAATAAACAATAAGTTTCTATTTAGGTAAGTATCTATATCTGTGGATTTTTCAGTCTTTTGTAGTTTAATATCAAATACTGAAGTTAGCCATGAATTAAGAAGAGGTAAGCTATTTTTTTCTTTTTTGTATAGTATATTTAGAGTGATAAGTTGAGTATTTTTCATAATTTAGTTATTTTACTAGTCCTAATAAAGTTTTTGTTTGTAATGGTGTAGAAATTTCGCGTTCAAGTTCTGTAGATAATCGTACTATACGTTGAACAAGTTCCTCGTTAGTTGTTAACTTAGAACGAGAATAATCATAATGTATATTGTCCTCTAAGCCAACTCGAACATGCCCTCCTGCGATAATAGCCGCAGTATTCATAGGTAGTTGAAAGTTACTTAATCCCGCAGCTGCCCAAATAGAATTTTTTGGTAAAGATTTATAAATATGGGATAAGTTTTCTAATGAAGCAGAAGCAGTATTCAAGTTTCCAAGAAGTATATTAAAGTACTTTATACCATTAATAATATTATGCCTTTCAAGGTATTGCGCTACATTAATCATACCTGTATCAAAGATTTCTAGTTCCGGTTTAATATTTTTCTCTTTCATTATTAAAGCTAGTTCTAGAATAGTATCAAGAGAATTTATGCTAGCTCCTGATAAGAAATTGAGTGACCCAAGTGTTAAACTAGCCATATCTGGTTTTCCCATATCTGTAAGTTGAAGTACTTCAGCTCTTTCCTCAATACTTACTCCACCTCTTCCAGAAGTTGTAGCACAACAAATAAGGTTTGGTCTTTCTCTTTTTATTTTACTAATAATATCTTCATAATATCTTGCTTGTGAAGTTGGCATTCCTTTTGTATCTCTTGCATGAATATGAACGATACTCGCTCCAATATCATGAACTTTAATTGCCTCTTCGGCAATTTCATCAACAGATATAGGTACATAAGGTGTTAATCTTTTAGTCGGTATCATTCCTGTTAGTGCGACATTAATTATAAGCGGTGAATATTGAGCAAGAGGATAAGAATCATTTTCATTGATATAGTCATATTTTTTTTGAGTAGTTACTTCTAATGTATTTATATGTGCTTGCAAATCAAGTTCTAGTTTGGTCCAGTAATTAATATCTAGTAAACCGTGTATAGAAAGTTTCTTAACGATACCAGTTTGTATATAGTTATAGTGCTTTTTATACCAAATAATAGTTTCTTTTTTATCTGTATATGTTATGACTTGTTTTATTCCATTATCATACATCTCTTGAAGTCTCATGTCTTGAAGAGCTTTACCAATTCCTGAGCCTTGAAATTCTGGATATACTGCAAGTGATCTTGTTTCTCCAATTTCATCAGATAGAATTTTATATCCGCATACGCCAATTATTTTCCCTAATACTTTGGCTACAAAAAAATATTTAAAATTAATTTCTTCTGCTTCTGGTGATGGAATTACATGTAGGTTCCAAGGAGACAGAACCTTGATAATATCCTCTCTATCCTTTGGTACGGCTCTTTGGATTTGAAATTCCACATTATCCCTTTAATCTATATTTGAAAATATAATATCAGATAAAAGCTTAATAACATTTTTTTCATCTTAAAAGTTTAGAACTATTAAGTTCTGGATATATTCTTAAGATATTTTCTGTTGATGATTTTTGAATCTGAATTAAAATAGGATTTTTT
>JAFLJZ010000246.1 GCA_022712775.1 Sulfurimonas sp. | reverse complement strand
CGCTCTTCCGATCTGGCAGTACCTGTTTTAAATCACTCCAAATATTTTGCTTAAATCCTAAACGTTTTGCTAGTTTACGAGCATCATGAATATGTCCCATTCCAACATTATATGCAGCTAAGGCAAATTTCAGTCTATTTTCACCCTCTACATCTTTTGGAACAAATTTAAGCATTTGCTTAAGGTGTCTTGTTCCTCCAACTATACTTTGCTTAGGATCAACTCTATTTTTAATCCCTAAAAGCTTTGCTGTAGCTCTAGTTAACATCATCATCCCGCGAACGCCTGTAAAGCTTTTAGCATTAGGATTCCAGTGTGATTCTTGGTATGCAATAGCCGCTAACAACCTCCATGGAATCCCATAATACTTACCAGCATCAACAAAAAACTTTTTATACTTTGGAAGTCTAGCTTTGAGTCTTTTATAAAACATTTTGTTGTCATAGTAATCAAAAAAGTAAACATTACTATAATAATGGTCCTTTAGCTCCGCCATCTTTCCTTTTTGATTAAAGTCATTTAACCAAGCATACATATCAATCTCAAGTTTATTTGATTCTGGGGGTAAAATCCACGCTAATTGCTCTCTCTCACTAATCGTAAAAGCCATATCCATTTCAGGATAGTATCTTAAATTAAGTGCATAAATATTTGAATCAGCCGCTGTACAATCTATTTTTTTTGATGAAACCTGTTCAAGTAGTTCTTCTGTTGAATATGCTGATGTGAAAGTGGCATTTATATCATAACCATCTGCAATAAAAGTACGTATAGTTTCACTATAACTTGTTCCCTCTCCAATCTTTATTTCAAGTCCTGCCAGACCATCTAAAGTTCTTGGAAATTTTTTACTTCGCAATATACTTCGATTACAAATAATTTGCTGTTGAACCTCAAAATAGGAAGGTCCAAAATTATATAACTTCTCCCTTGCTGGGGTTTTTGTAAGTGCTGCTGAGACGATATGAATATCTGGATTTTTTGTTTGTTCAAGTGCTTCTTTGATTGTATTTACTGTTGTGATTTTTAAGATTACTCCTAAATAATCAGCATATGATTTTAATAACTCATATTCAAAACCCTGTGCTCCAGAAGCACCGATATAATAACTTGATGCAGAATTTAAAAGAACAACTCGTAACTCTTTTTCTTTTTTTATTTTTGATAAAAGAGAAGGTTTTTCTATCTTATGAATAGGTGAATATGCACTTTTTGACAACCATCCAAAAACGAAAAAAGCGATAGCAAAAAAAGATATAATAAATAGGTTGATATTTTGTTTCATAAGGAATAGTTTACATATTGCCTACTTACAGCAAACTTAAGTAGGCAATTCATAAGCTTACGCAAATATAAAACGGTTCACTCCATTTTCATACTCATGTGCTAAAACTTTATCATGTGCTTTTAAAATGGAATCAACAAGATAAAGTCCTAGTCCAAAGCTATTTTTCGAAGGGTTATCTTTTGTAAATGGTTCTATATAATACTTCAATGGTTTCTTTAAACACTCGCCCATGTTCTCAAAACATAATTCATCATTTATCATTATAATTTTCATCCGATTGTCGGTTGAATATTTTATTCCATTATCTATCATATTTTTAACAGCTGTTGTATACAGCCTATAATTTACTATCATTTTTTTAGATGCTGGGATATCTACGCATATCATCTCATTTTCAATCATAGCCATATCAATAGCCCCATCAATAATATCCAGTAAACGGTACTCTTTAAAATCATTTTTATCATTAATACTTGTAACTTCTTCAATAAGAGCAAACTCCCCAACTAAAGATTCTAACCTTCCAAATATAGAAGAAAATCTATCAATCTGTTTTTGTGAATCAAGCATTTGTGTAGCTATCGTACCTTTTGCAATAGGTGTTTTTAACTCATGCATAACATTTCTCAAAAAAAGTGTACGTGATTCTAAAATCATCTTAATTTTTAGTCGTGTATTTTCAAGTTCATTCGCAACAAGTGCAATCTCATCTTCTCCCTTTGTTTTAAAAGAGATATCCATCTTTCCATCACCAAATTTAGCAATATTTCTTCTTAATCTTGTTAAGGGTCTTAACCTTTGTAAAATCAAAAGAAAAGAGATTGTAAGCACTAAAATAATACTTGTGTAGGCATAAATAAGATTCCATGCTCTATATGGTCGTAACTCTTCATCTTGAATCAGTACATAACCAGCAGGTGATTGTATAAAAAAGAAGATACTATGTTGATACTCAAGCATGGTTGTTTTTAAACCTTTGACCTTAACTTTTGAAAGCAAATTCTCTTGTTTTAGTAAAAGCGTTTTTTCATTCGCTCCATCTTGCTTTAGGATTCTTCCCTTTTTTAAGATTCGCTCTTGTCTACCCTTATCTGCTTCTAGTCTAAACTTATAGACAGCAAGATTTGCTTCAAACATAATATCAGCACTATCTTTTTGTTCATGATTTTTATAAATTTGGGTAATTACGGAGTATTTACTAAAGATTTGATTTATATATTGTTGCTTATTGAGTTTATAAAACTCCCAAAAAACAGCGCTTACACTTAAAAATGTAACCACCATTGCGAAGAGAACAGTTAAGAAAACTGCGTGTTTTTTCATTTTAAAAGTTTATATCCAACACCTCGAACTGATTCTATAAGTGTTTTGTCGCCTAATTTATTTCTGATTCTTCCAACCATAACATCTATACTCTTGTTTGAACTATCTTCATTTATAGCATTAACATTATGGATTAAATCCTCACGTGATACAACTAATCCTTGCTTTGAAATCATATACGATAAAATTCCAAATTCTGCATTTGTAAGGTCAATATTTCTACTTTTATACGAGATAATCATTGTAGAATTATCGCATTTAAAATCACTTTTAGAATCTTCTTTTGCTTCTGTTCGCGCCTCATATCTTCTAAGAACTGAGTGTATTCTCGCTTCAAGTTCTCTTGGATCGTATGGTTTAGGCATATAATCATCTGCACCAAGTTCAAGTGCCTTTACCTTATCTGAAACATCACTTCTTGCTGATGATATGATTATAGGCACATCTTGTCTCTCACGAATTGCTTCACAAACTTCAAGCCCATCCATTCCAGGAAGAGTTAAGTCAAGGATAACGAGGTCAAATGGTTCAAGCTTTAAAATACTTACTGCCTTAAATGGATCATCTTCTGTTACTATTTTGAAATCAAATTGTTCAAGATATTCCGTTAATATCTCTGCTAACTCTAAATCATCTTCTATCATTAATATTTTTGTCATATTTTCTTAGCCTAATTATTTTAAATTTTGATAAATTCGTATATAAAATTCATCACGAGAGTATTGATTGATTAGATAATCATCTGCACCTTCATTAAGGAAAAAACTTGTCTCATAAGAGTTTGGTTCCTTAGCTAAAGCGATAATACGAAGATCATCCCTTTTCATTTTTCTCACGCGTCTTGTTAATTCTAAACCATCTATATCTTCCATTCCATTTACTTGAGAAAGTTCACGATTTACAATCACAAGACGTATCTCAGGGTGAACTTCTAATTTTTGTATTGCTTCATACCCAGTATTTACAAGAATAACTTTAAAGTTATGTAGAGAAAGATTTTGTTTTATATAGCGTCTTTGTATCTCAGATTCATGTACAACTAAAATACAAATTTGTTTATTATTTTTTAGCTGATTTAATCTTTTAACTACATATTTAACATTATCGTATCTATGTCGTAAAATATACTCAACTATATTCGCACTCTCAAAACTTTCTATAAAGCTTTCATCTATAGAAATCGCATAAACAATAGGGGCTACATTATGCTTATTTAAAAGTGCAATAATCTCACCATGGTTAGCATCAGGGAGTGTTCTACTTACAACAGAAAACTCGTATCTATACTTTGATAAATACTCCTCAGCGTCTTTATAGTTTTGTGCGATATCAAAAGTAAAACCACCATCTTGATCAAGTAACCTCTTAAAAATTCCACATAAAATAGTACTTTCTTCCACAATCAGTAGTCTTGCCATTATAGGGTTACCTTAACTTTAATTTGTCACTAAGTATATCAAAAAAAGTTAATAGCTTAACAACTGCGCTATATTGTATGCGATAAAGGCCATAAAATATGCAGTTACAGATGTAAAGGCAAAAAGATAAAAGAAATATCTAATCCCGCCAGCCTCACGAGTAAATACTATAGATGCTGCCAAACATGGTAAATAAATCATAATCACAACGATAAATGATATTGCAGAAGCAAAAGAGATGTTTTTTGATATTGCCGAGATTAAAGAAGTGTTTTCTTCATCTACATCACCACCCAGTGCGTATAATACACCCAATGTAGAAACAACAACTTCCTTAGCAGCTAAACCAGTTTGGAGTGCTACACTCATTTTCCAGTCAAAACCAAGTGGTGCAAAAAGTGGTTCTGAAAATTTACCAATTTGCCCTAGATAACTTTGTTCTAAATGTGCTTCAGCCAATTTGTTTTGAAGTCTTGATTTTTCATCTTCATTCGCTACCATTTCTATCTTCGTTTCATACGTTGATTTTAATTCTAAGTTATGTGGATAATTACTTAAAAACCAGATAAGAATAGAAGCTGCCGCAATGAAAGTACCCGCTTTTTTTAAGTACATCATTGTTTTTGTTACAACCGTATGCCATATTAACTTTAGAGAAGGAAGTCTATACTTTGGCATCTCCATTACAAATGGTTCATCCTCACCTTTAAATACAGTTACTTTAAGTATTTTAGCAGCAACAAGACCCATCATAACACCTGAAATATAGATGATAAAAAGTACATTACCTGCCATTTCAGGAGAAAAGAATGCTCCTGCAAAAAGTACGTATACAGGAAGTCTAGCACCACAAGACATAAAGCCTATAATAAACAAGGTAAGTAATCTATCTCTATCATTCTTTAAAATTCTTGCTGACATATATGCTGGGATTGAACAACCAAAACCTGTTACAAGCGGTATGAAAGATTGCCCGTGCATACCAAATTTATGAAAAAATCCATCAAGTAAAAATGCAACTCTTGACATATATCCGGTACTCTCTAAAAGTGCAATTCCTATAAATAAAATAATGATATTTGGTACAAATAAAATCACAGCACCAACACCAGCTATGATTCCATCAACTATAAGCGAGCGAATATCTTCATGTGCGATTGTAGCACCTACTGTATCACCAAGCCATCCAAAAAATGCATCAATCCAATCCATAGGGATTGAACCTATTTCAAATGTTAATTGAAATAATCCCCACATAAAAAATAAAAATATCGGTATTCCTAGTACGGGGTGAATAAGTACAGAATCTATTTTTTCTGTTACAGTTTTTGTCTCTTCTTTCGTCTCTTGCTTAACTACTTCAGCAACAATACCGCGATTAAACGAAGCATATTCTTCTGCAAAAGCTTCTTTAATATCATCAGAATCATGATGCAGTTCAACATGCTTTGAAGCTTCTATTAAAATTGGTTGTAACTCTGTCCAAATTGGATTATCATGAAGTTTTTGATATGTTTTTTGATTATTTTTTAGTAAGTTTATCGCTATATTTCTATGCGAATTAACCGATTCATACCTATGCTTTTTAAGATACGATTCTATAGTTGCTATCTCTTCTTCTACAGCTTCACTAAAAATAAGTTTTTGACTTTGGAGTGTTTTTTCTTTGACTTGTATAACTGCATCTAAAAGATTTTCTATTCCTTCTTTTGTAGCGGCTGAAACTTTTATACAAGGGATTCCCATTAATTCTGACATATATGGAGCATTGATATCTATCTTTTCTTTTATCGCTTCATCATTCATATTTAAAGCGATAACCATACTCTTGCTCATCGTCATAAGTTCTGCTGTAAGTTGAAGGTTTTTTTCTAAAGAGGTAGAATCAACTACATTGATAATCAAATCATAACTCTCAGCACAAAGGTAATCATGCGTTACTCTTTCTTCTATCGTATAATCAGTAAAGGCATATGTTCCAGGTAAATCTACAACAGTAAAATGGTACTCTTTATAGTCAAATAAAACCTCTGTTTTATCAACCGTTACACCTGAAAAATTTCCCACATGAAGATGTGAGTTTGAAACAGAATTGATAAGCATACTCTTACCAACATTAGGCTGACCAACAAGAGCTATCTTAATATGGTTTGCTATAACAGGACAACTCTTTGTTTTTTCATTAGGCATTTGTTTTGTCCACTTCTATTTTTTCTACTTCTATTAACTGTGCCTCTTGTGCACGGAGTGCAATTCTCATTTTTCCAACTTTTATTTCTATCGTACTTTTTCCTGGGGCATGTTCTAAAACTTCTATCGTTGTTTCTTTCATGATTCCAAATGATATTAATCTTTGTTTTAAATCACTCTTTGCATTTAGCTTAATAACTTTTACCTTGCAAGCTTTTTTACAATCTATCAATGTTTTCATTTTTTCTCTTTTATTAAAAATTATATTTTGCCATAACTTGAAAACGGTTCCAGTCATTTGAAGTTTTTACAGCACTTAATTTATCTTCTTGTATTACAAATATTG
>JAFLJZ010000234.1 GCA_022712775.1 Sulfurimonas sp. | reverse complement strand
TTTAAATCACTTGGCTTACACCCTATTGCTGCGCCAACAGATTTCCATAAAAGAAAGTTTGATGGCTATTTTAAAATGCCTAATATGGGAAGTTTTATGAAATCTCAAATAGCGATGCATGAGTATATAGGTATGTTATGGGCAAAAATTCGTGGTTAATTAATAGTTAATTTTAGCCAAGTAAAGACCATTACTTGGAGCTGGCTTTATTTTATAAGTATTTGAGAGAGATAATTGTTCCTGTATTTGAGTAGAATCAAGCTGAAGTAATGCTCCAACCATAAGTCGTATTTGAGAACGAAGAAATCCATTTGCTTGAAAGTTTAGGATTATTAAATCTTTATATTTATAGGCAAAGGCTTTATAGATGATTCTTTGTGTTGATGACACATTACTTCCTGTTTTCATGAACTGTTGGAAATCGTGTTTACCAACAAAGAAGGCAATATTTTTTTCTATTTGTTGAAAATCTATATTTTGCTCAAATGTCACAAAGTCACTCTCAAAAGGGTTTGGTGGTGTTATTTTTAATAAATAGCGATAGGTTCTACGCGTTGCATCATATCGAGCATGAAAAGTGTCTTTTACTTTTTTGATATGTGTTACGAGTATAGAAGATGGGAGCATCTGATTGAGAACTTGTTTAAGTTTATCTAGATCATCCCAAAATGGAGGTAAATCTATATGGCAAACTTGCCCTGTTGCATGAACACCTTTATCTGTCCTTCCACTAGCTATAATCTTTGTTTTGATTCCAAGTTGTTTTAATGCAGTTTCAATTGTACCAAGTATAGTATTGTTTGTTTCTTTTTGTGTTTGAGAACCTAGGTAGAGTGTACCATTGTACGCAATGGTTAAAGAACATCGCACTTAAAATCTTGAAACAATAGTTTTTCTATAAAGTAAATATGTAATAATTAACCAAGGAATAGTAACAGTTGGAATCACATATAAAGTAAGAATTTTTTGAAACTCATACGAAGGTATATCCACACCTTTTGGGACAACTCCTACTAGCCAAAGTGTTAAACCATAATAAACAACAAGTCCACTAAAGAGATAAAAGTAGATTTTACTTTTTTGATGGCGAGCATGAATGACACTAATGCTAAGAATAAAAAACAAACTCAGTATTGGAAATAAGCTAAGTACTACATTCGTAGAAAAAACTTTAGCTTTTTTCCCTCGATCATATGCTGTCCAATGCTCTATTGTAGATAGATTTACTAGATACTCTGTTGTACTAGTATTGTTAATATACATCGTTTCAAAGTTCGTTTGTGAGAACTCTTCTTTAGAGTATACATAAGCTTCTCCATCAACAAGTTGCAGTCGAAGTATTCCATCATCGTTAGTAATATATGCTTTTTCAGCCTCTATAAGCACTTCCTCTGTATCATTTTTGTTAAATAAAAACACTTCAGAGTAACTAGAATCACTATTCTCACCTCCAAGGTAGAGTAGCCAATCACCAAACTTATGCCCATATTCAGAGGCAGAAAGATTGAACTTAGCTTCAGTTTTTTTAAAAGTAATGAAGTTTTTTGAAAGTACTTTTACATGTGGTAGAACAACAAAAAAGTTAAATAGCAAAAGTGTTGTTAATAGTAATGCCGGTTTAGCAAGTGTTTTTATAATAAATTTAGGATGAATTCCTAGTGCAAATAAAACAATAATTTCATTGTCATTAGAAAGTTTATTTATTGTCAATGCAGATGCGACAAAAAAGCTTATTGGTAGCGTGAAAAATAAAAGCTCTGGGGTTACAAAGATATAAAGTTTCAACATATCCCAAGTAGATAATTGAATAACAGCAGTATACGTAGCGAGCTTTATTAAAAATATTACCGAAGCAATAGAAAAAAGAGATAAAAATATGGACATAAAAAGTATCGAAAGATTTTTTATAATGTAGTGTTCTAATCTATTCATTAGTAATTTGCCTTAATATATTCAAAAATTGGTGTGTCATAAATGTAAACAATAAAAGTTCCAAGTGCTAAAAAAGGAACAAAGGGAACTTTTTTCTCCTCTGGTGATTTATTCATAACAGCTAACATAACTGGAAGTGCTAAAAGTGCTGATAAAAAAATTGCAACAAGAGTAAGCTGTACTCCAAGTAAAGCACCCATTGTAGCTGCAACCATAATATCACCTTCACCCATTGCTTCTATTAAAGGGTAGGTGTTATAGTTTTTTGTCCAAGAGGTTTGCGTTTTTTTTGCCAGTCTATGTGCTGAAGATGTAAGAATATAAGAAAGACCAAAGCGTAATAATGTAAATCCTCCAGCAAAAAGTAAAGCATTTTGAAGATTAATAAATATACCATTAAGACTCCAAGCTCCAAATACTGCAAAAATTATTGCTGCGAGATTGAGGCTATCTGGAATCATCTTATATTTTATGTCAATCATAGAAAGGGCTAGTAAACTTAAAAAACTAAAACCTACAAAAAGAAGTGGTAAGCTCGCACCATATTTACTTACAAGTATAAAAAAGATAAAAGCAGAGATAAACTCAACAAAAGGGTACTGCATAGAAATTTTTGTTTTGCAATATGCACATTTTCCACGTAAAAAAACCCAAGAAAGAAGAGGAATATTATGCCAAGGTTTTAAATGCTCCTTACAGTGTGTACAATGCGAAGCTCCAAAAACAATACTTTCATCTTGGGGAATTCTTAGAATTACTACATTTAAAAAGGAGCCTAAAAGAAGCCCTAAAAGTGTTGCTAAAAATATTTCCATTATTTTAACCCCCCAAATCTTCTTTCAATTTTTGTGAAATTTGTGATTATTTTTTCTAATTCACTTGTTTTAAAGTCAGGCCATAGTGTATCAGTAAAAAAGAGTTCAGCATATGCTGCTTGCCAAAGTAGAAAATTGGATAAGCGATGATCTCCCCCGGTGCGGATTAACAAGTCAACACTATGTTTGCAGTCAAGCTCGTTACTTAGCATCGTTTCTGTTATATGTTCACCTGAGTTACTCAATTTATTTAGGGCTCGTATAATTTCATCCTGTGAACCATAATTAAGGGCTAAAGATTGCACAAGTCCATCACAGTGTACTGTTTTTTCTTTTACTGTTGTAATAGTTTTTTGTAGTGATGAAGAAAAAGCACGAATATCACCAATCGGTTCAAACCGAATATTATTTTCTAAATATGCTTCAAGTTCATTTTTAAGATAGCGCTCTAAAAGATTCATCAAAAATTCAACTTCTAAGCGTGGTCTCTTCCAATTTTCAGTAGAAAATGCGTAGAGTGTTAGTCTTTGGATTTCTGGGTTGTTTGAGCAAAAAGTTGTAATGTTTTTTACAACTTTTGCCCCTTCTTTATGACCTTTAACTCTTTTTTTACCTTGGAGTTGGGCCCAACGACCATTTCCATCCATGATGATAGCTATATGTTTTGCTCTGTTCATTAAATATTCTCAGAGTGTTTTAAAATATTAAATGCGACACTTAGTTTATCCGAAGAAGGAAGTGATATGATTTTTTTAGCAGATATAAATTCAACTTTGTTAGTATCTGCTCCAAAACTTGATGAATCTTGGAGAATATTTAAACATACTGCATCAACATTCTTAGAATCTAGAATTTTTGAAGCATTTGATTCTGCATTTTGGGCATCCATCTCAGCCTTAAATCCAATGGTGATGATACCTTCTTTGTTGATAGATTGGAGTATATCAACTCCCTGTTTTAAAGATATATCAAATTTTTCACCAAGTAGCTCTTTTTTTAGTTTTCCATCTTGTATAAATTCTGGTATATAATCACTTACAGCTGCAACCATAAATAGATAAGGCTTTTTCTCGATTTTACTGTTTTTAGCGATTCGAATAGAAACATTAACTTGTTTCAGCATTTCTTTTGAACTTTCAACTTTCATAGTCTGCATATCTTTTGGAAGGTTATCTTCAAATTTTGTAGAGATAAGATTGACATTAGCACCTCTACAATAAAGTGAAGCAGCAAGTGAAGAAGCCATTTTTCCGCTGGAGAAGTTTGATATATAACGCACGTCATCAATTTTCTCTATAGTTCCTCCACCTGTTACCATTACAGTTCTGTCTGTCCAAAAATCATTCTTTAATAAACTTTTTGCACAAGCCCAAAAAATATCTATAGGTTCAGCCATAGCACCATCACCTGTTGTTTTACACGCTAGCTCTTTGATTTGTGTACCTATAAGCGTGTAGTTTACATTAGTTAACATTTTTAAATTTGTTTGTGTCATTGGGTTTTTGAGCATATTTGTATTTGCTGATGGAGCGATAAGTTTATTATTAGGATAAGCGAGAGCACATTGAAGAAGCATCGTGTCTGCAATTCCATTTGCTAGTTTTGCGATTGTATTAGCAGTAGCGGGGGCAATAACAAAAAGGTTTGCCCATTCGGTAGTTTTTATGTGGTTATGCTCGGTTACCCATGATTCATTTGTATCATCGAGAACTTGATTTGATGTAAGTGTTTCAAAACTAAGGGGAGTGACAAATTTTTTAGCAGAATCACTCATAACTACTTTGACCTCTGCACCTGCTTTTATGAGGAGCCGAGTTAGCTCAAGAGATTTATAAACAGCGATAGAACCACTTACGCCTAAGAGTATCTTTTTACCTTGGAGTAAATCATCTGGAATGAACATATTCGACCTTCTATCACATATTTTATGTGATTATACCCTTACTTTTAATAAAGTTTTCTAAAGACTATTTCTTAGAGAAAAACTTATAGTAAAAATCCTTTATATTTCTAAGTTTTGTTCGACTGATAGCAAGTGAACCTTTTTGTACAGTTCCACTTGTTAAAGTAGTTCCTGCAGCTATCATAACATCATCTTCAATCTGTATCGGAGCAATAAGCTGAGAATCACTACCAATAAAGACATTTTTACCAATAATAGTTTTGTATTTTTTAATTCCATCGTAGTTGCAGGTAATAACACCCGCTCCAATGTTTGTTCCTTTGTCTATTTGTGAATCACCAATGTAACTTAAGTGACCAGCTTTAACACCTTTGAGTGAACTTTTTTTCACTTCTACAAAGTTTCCGATGTGTGAATCTTCTATATAAGAAGCAGGGCGAATATGTGCTAGTGGACCTATATCAGAGTTTTTAAGGATAGAATCTTCAATAACACTGCCTGCTTTTATGTGTGAATTATGAATAAGCGTGTTTCCGGTGATTCTACATCCATTTTCTACAATACACTCACCTTCAAATGTAACACTTTCTTCTATATATATTGTGGATGGAAGTTGCATAATAACACCTGCATTCATCCACGAAGTTTTAATCTTTTCTTGCATAATAATTTCACTGTCTGAGAGGTCTTTTTTAGAGTTTACACCCTTGAAATTTTCTTCGCTCACTAAAAGGGGAGAGATGCTTAGTCCATCTTTTCTTGCCATTCTGAAACCATTCCATCTGCCATACCTTCATAAACCATCATGTTTCCGAAGTAGGAGTAGTTGCTCATGACATCACGGGCACCATCGGGAGTCATGTTTTTGTGTTTTCGCAATTCATAAAAGGTTTGGACAAAGTTTTCGGTACGTTCCGAGTTTTCCGGATCAATAATTACGGCACTGCTG
>JAFLJZ010000179.1 GCA_022712775.1 Sulfurimonas sp. | reverse complement strand
GCAGATGTGGCTGAAATTTTAAAATACTGTAATGAGCATTTGATTGTTATCGTTCCTCGTGGAGCTGGTACAGGTTTTACGGGCGGTGCATTACCAAGTTCTGGTGGAATTGTTTTAGGCTTTGAAAAACATATGAATAAGATTCTAGAGATTGATATGAAAAATATGGTTGCTATTGTGCAACCTGGTGTTATCAATATGGATCTCCAACGTGCAGTAGAAGAGGTAGGTTTATTTTACCCACCAGATCCCGCTTCGCAAGAGTATTCTACACTTGGTGGAAATGTGAGTGAAAATGCTGGTGGTATGCGTGCTGCAAAGTATGGAATCACAAAAGATTATGTAATGGCTACTCGAGCTGTACTTCCAAATGGCGATATTATTAGAGCCGGAAAGAGAACCATTAAAGATGTGGCGGGTTATAATATTAGCGGTATATTGATAGCATCTGAGGGTACATTAGCAGTACTTACAGAAATAACTCTCAAACTTATTCCAAAACCAAAAATGACAAAAACAGCTATGGGAATTTTTGATTCTGTAGGTCAGGCGATGGAAGCAGTTTATAAAACGATGGCAAGTGGAATCACACCTGTTGCGATGGAATTTTTAGATAACTTAACGATTCGTGCAGTTGAGCAAACATTTAACAAGGGACTTCCTATTGAAGCTGGGGCATTACTAGTTACAGATGTTGATGGAAATCTTGAAGATGATTTAAATTATCAGCTAGAAACTATAGAGAGAGTTTTTAAAGAGAATGGCTGTAAAGAATTTAGAATAGCACGTGATGACAAAGAAGCTGCTGACTTGTGGTTCGCAAGACGAAATGCTTCTCCAGCTCTTAGTGTATATGGAAGTAAAAAACTTAATGAAGATGTAACGGTACCTCGTTCAGCACTTCCAGAGTTACTAGAAAAGTTTTATGCGATAGCTGAAAAGTATAAAATAAATATCCCATGTTTTGGTCATACTGGTGATGGTAATGTGCATACAAATGTAATGGTAGATGGTAAGGACCCAGAGCAGGTTAAAATTGCTTACTTAGCTATAGAAGAAGTTTTTCAAGCGACTATAGATTTAGGTGGAACACTCTCGGGTGAGCATGGAATCGGACTTGCAAAAGCTCCATATATGAGTATGGCATTTACAGATGAAGAGATGAATTTATTTAAGTCAATTAAAATGGCATTTGACCCAAATAATATTTTAAACCCTGCAAAAATGGGATTAAACTAGGTCTTCATTTTGAAAGTAGAGCAGGTAGTAAACAAGGCAAATATTAAACACCTTTTTCATCATATAATACTTTTTATTAAGTCTTTTATAGATAAAGAACTTACGCTCTATGCTGCAAGTTTGAGTTTTTATACGATTTTTACAATTATTCCACTTTTACTTATTATGCTCACACTTATAACTTCACTTCCGAGTTTTGCTGAGCATTATGACACCATAAAAGGTTTTATATTCTCAAATCTTATGCCTGGAAACTCTGAAGCAATTATGGTTCATATTGATGGTTTTTTAGAAAATTCTGCAAAGATGGGAATTATAGGTCTAGCTATGATTCTTGTTGCTTCATTATTGTTTTTTAAAAACTTTGAATATATTGCAAACAAAATTTTTCATGCAAAAAATCGTACACTTTGGGAATCTGTAACTACATACTGGACGATGCTTACACTCACTCCTATAGCACTCGGAGTTTCTTTTTATATAACAGGGTATGTGGCAAATGTTGTTTCTAGTAATGAGTTGACATCAGGTTTAGATATATTGCCTTATATCCCTTATGTTATTATTTGGGGTTTGTTTTTTCTTATATTTCAAATAGGACCAAATGCAAAAATAAATCCACGGGCTTCTTTTATAAGTTCTTTTATTATTGCTATAGTTTTTAGTATTTCTAAAAATGCTTTTATCTATTATGTGTTCTTTAACAAGTCATATACAACGATGTATGGTTCTTTTGCTATTGTGATGTTCTTGTTTTTATGGATTTATGTTTCTTGGATTATCTTTATTTATGGGCTTAAGTTATGTTATATCATAGATAGAGTATATAAAAATAAAGAGAGCAAAGCCCAAGAGTAAATACACAAAAACCTTCTTCCATACACTGAGTAGTGAGAGAGAAATAAATGTTAGCATAAGTTCTTTTGAGAGTGTGACATTGTTTTCTTTTACATCTAAATCTAAAATCCAAATTAAAGAACTATCGAGTAAATTTCCAAAACCAATGAGATGCAGAAGTATACTTAGTGGATAAAACAAAGTAAAAAGTGATGTCCACACAATCGAAAGAGGATGATAGAAACTAAAATTCTCAAAGATGAAAAGAGAGAGTGGTAGCATCATTAGATAAACCCATATTGGAACGAGAATGAATTGCCAAATTTTGTTTAAATGTTTAAAATGGATAAGAAATAAAAAGATGTAAAATACACCAAACACGCTTAGCCAAAACCCTAAAGAATAAAACAATCGTGGAGAGAAACTTATGATGAGAATCGAAGTTAAAAAAAGTGTCCACATTGTGAGTATTTTAAACCCTCTATCATAAAGAATAAATCCTATTACTAGCATTACAAAAGCTCTGAGTAAAGAAGCAGGAATATCTAAAAAAAGAAGATAGATAAAAAGTAAAAGAGCGATACTTAAAAAGGAATCTAGTTTATAACTTC
>JAFLJZ010000178.1 GCA_022712775.1 Sulfurimonas sp. | reverse complement strand
GTTCAATGGTTCCTTTTTTAGCAAGTGGAGCGGCAGCAGTTGGTGTAGATGGTTTCTTTATGGAAACACATTTTGACCCAAGTGTAGCACTAAGTGATGGACCAAATATGATAACACTTGATAAGCTTGAAGCTTTGATAGCAAAAATAAAAAAGATACAGGCGATTTAAATAATTGCAGGGACTAGTTCCCACGCTTTACTTGGGAACGAGAGTGAGATGGAAC
The DNA here is from genome assembly GCA_022712775.1 of Sulfurimonas sp. Next base: position 10,794 of record JAFLJZ010000178.1, on the reverse strand, counting down.
GAGAAATATAAAACAAAACAAGGAAAATGAATGAATTTAGTAGAAGGTAAGTTAAAAGTAGTTAATGGAAAAAAGATAGCGATTGTAAGTACAAGATGGAACCACTTTATTGTAGATAGATTAGTTGAGGGTGCACAAGATGCATTTTCTCGTCATGGTGGAAATCAAGAAGACTTAACACACGTTTTAGTTCCTGGTGCGTATGAATTACCAATGGTAATTGACCAATTGCTTGCTTCTGGGAAGTATGACGCTGTTTGTGCATTAGGTGCTGTTATCCGTGGTGCTACACCACATTTTGATTATGTTTCTGCTGAAGCTACTAAGGGTATCGCTACTGTGTCTCTACAACATAGAAAACCAGTTTCATTTGGTTTGCTTACTACAGACACAATCGAGCAAGCAATCGAGAGAGCTGGTACAAAAGCTGGTAACAAAGGTTTTGAATCTATGACAGTTATCATTGAGTTACTTGACCTTTACGAGACTCTATAGTGGCTACAAGACATCACGCTAGAATGGCGGTAGTTTCACTACTTTATGCATATGATTTAGGAAATGGAAACATTGCTGAGCATACTGCAGAAATTTTAGAAGAAAAAAAAATTCGTAACAAGCAAAAAGATTTTGCACTTGGACTGTATGAGGGTGTAATGGAAAATCTTGAAGCCTGTGACCAATCAATTATTAAACATTTAAAAGAATGGGATTTTGAGAGACTTGGTGCTATCGAGAGAGCAACTCTAAGACTTGCTACCTATGAAATTTTATTTGGTGAACTAGATTCTGCTGTTGTTATCAATGAAGCAGTAGAAATTACGAAAGCTTTTGGAACAGAACAATCACCAAAGTTTATCAATGGTGTTTTAGATGCTATCTCTAAAGACCAGCCTGAGTAAATTATGAAAATTATCTTACTATTTTTACTTCTAACTAGCTATCTTTTTTCAGACAATAGCTGTATCGGTTGTCATGGTGGAATCGAGCATATACGAGAAGAAACTTCTGGTATGATGTTAGCAATTTTAGATGTAGCTGAGAAAGCCGGGCATCCTGGAAACGATTGTGTCGTTTGTCATGGTGGTCGACCTGAAAACAAGAAGAAATTTTATGCCCATCGTGGGACAGTAGATTATTTTAAAACAAACAAGGGTCCAAAAGAATTTTACCCAGCACCAGGTTCAACATGGATAAACCAAAACACTTGTGGTATGTGTCACCAAGAACAAGTAAATGCACAAATGAATTCTTTGATGATGACAGAATCAGGGAAAATCCAAGGAGCACTTTGGAGTTTTGGTGGTAAAAATGGTTATAACCACGATATTGGTAACTACGATACAAAAAATCCTGATGACCCTCACAAGCGTCTAGGAACAGAAAAATATAAAACATATATGAATAAACTCTCGCTAATGGAACCACAAGCTTTTCCCTCTAAGATGAAAGAACTTCCACCTGCACCTACAGCTGAAGAGGTTATGAAAGACCCATCTTTAGCAGTTTATACTTATTTACGTCAAGAATGTCTTCGTTGTCATACAGGTTCTAAAGGTCGTCAGGTAAGGGGTGATTTTAGAGGGATTGGGTGTGCATCGTGTCATATTCCTTACTCAAATGAAGGCTATTATGAGGGGAATGATAAAAGTATAGATAAAACAAAACCAGGACATTTATTAGTACATTCTATTCAATCAACGCGAGATGCTAAAGTTACAGTGAAAGATGTTGTGTATTCTGGAATTCCAGTTGAGACTTGTTCAACTTGTCATAATCGTGGAAAAAGAATCGGTGTTTCTTATCAAGGTTTAATGGAAAAAGCATACTCTGGACCTTATGATTCAGATGGGAATGAACAACCAAAACTTCATACAAAACGGTATATGCATATGCAAGAAGATATTCATTTTCAAAAGGGAATGTTATGTCAGGATTGTCATACTTCTAACGATATGCATGGCGATGGTTTTTTAGCAGGAGCAAATGCGGCTGCTGTAGAAATTGAGTGTCAAGACTGTCATGGAACTACAAAAATGTATCCATGGGAATTACCACTTGGTTTTTCTGATGAATTTAACACAACCCAAGCAACTGGTGAAGCCCGTGGTGTAACTAAAACTATGGCTGAGTATTTAAAAATGGGGAGTGAGCATGAACCAAGAGATGGTTATCTTATAACTGCCCGTGGAAATCCTTATACACATGTAGTGAAAGATGGAACTGATATTATCGTTCATCTTGCATCTGGTAAAGATATAAAACTAAGCCCTCTTAAAAAACTTAAAGAAACGAAGAAGTTATCTGCTAAAGGTCTTTTAGCAATGGATAGTATAAGTGTGCATACTGAGAGCATGGAATGTTATACTTGCCATGCTGCGTGGGCGCCACAATGTTATGGATGTCATGTAAAGATTGACTATTCGGAGGGAAAACAAAACCCTGATTATCTTAAAGCTTCACATGATCAGGATATTCATGGACGAACTGGTGATATGAAAGATATGCGTCAGTACTTAGTTGATGGTGCTGTTACTGAAACGCGTTCATTTATGAGATGGGAAGACCCACCTTTAGCACAAAATGGTGAGGGTAGAATCTCCCCTACAGTTCCTGGTTGTCAAACTACGATTACAGTAATTGGTACAGATGGAAAAGCACTTTTACAGAATCATATATATAAGATTCCAAATGTTGAAGGTGCAGCAGATGAGGGACAACTTGCTATTGATATGGCACCAATTCAGCCTCATACTATAAGTAAAGAGGGAAGAACCTGTGAGAGTTGTCATACTACTCCAAAGGCTATGGGAATGGGAATTATAGGTTCTCGTAGTACAAAAGACCCCTCAGTTACAACAATCATTGATATTATGACAGCAGATGGTAAAGTACTCCCTACAATAGTAGATGAACAGATGCCAGCAATTGCTAACTTGCACTTTGATTATTCTAAATTTTTAGAAGTGAACGGAACCCAGTTACAGACTGTCGGTCACCATTGGACATTATCACAGCCCTTAAACAAGGCTCAACGTGATAAGTTAGATAGAAGTGGTGTATGTTTTTCTTGTCATAAAGATATACCAAACGGAAACTTAGCTGTATCAGCTTTAACACATATGGCAAATATGGCAGAAATAAATATAGACAATAAAATGCATAAAAAAATTGTAAATAAGTCTTTAGCCGTAACTGCTTGGCTCCAAGTCATTGCAGGAATAATTGCAGGTTTATTATTTTTATATGGTATATATCTTAAATTTTTTAAAAAAAGACGAGTAAATCTAAGAAATGAAGGGTGGAAATAATGAATAAGTTAGTATTAGTTTTAGCATTTTCTTTAAGTGTTTTTGCAAATGATATTATTGTAAAGACAAGTTCATGTAGTGTTGATGTAACAGTAAAACATATCAAAAATATTGTTAAGAGTAAGGGATTAAGTGTTTTTGCGATGATTAATCACCATGGAAATGCAAAAGCTGTAGATATGAAGTTAAATGAATCGAAGATGGTTATCTTTGGTAATCCTCGTTTGGGAACTTCTTTAATGCAACAAGATATGCTCGTTGGCCTTGATTTGCCTATACGAATATTAGTGTATATGGATACTGATGGGAAAGTAAAAATGGCATATAGAGATGGTTCGTGGTTAGAAAACAAACATATTCTCAATGCACCAAAAAAGATTAAAAAGCTTAATAATGCTATGGATAAAATAACTACAAAAGCTGGACAATGCAAAAAAGACTAAGTAAAGAAGAAGCTCTTGATTTAATCAGGAATGCTGATTTAAATACACTTGGAAAGATGGCAAGTGCTAGAAAAAAAGAGTTGCATCCAAAAGGGATAACTACCTTTGTGATTGATAGAAATATAAATTACACAAACATTTGTTGGGTTGATTGTAAGTTTTGTGCGTTTTATAGACACGAAAAAGATGCAGATGCTTATGTTCTTACATTTGATGAGATAGATGCAAAAATAGATGAACTTTTAGAAATTGGTGGAACACAAATCCTTTTTCAAGGTGGAGTGCATCCAAAGCTAAAAATTGCGTGGTATGAGGATTTAGTAGAGCATATTCATACAAAGTATCCAACAATTACGATTCATGGGTTTAGCTCTATTGAGTTAGATTTTATCGCTAAAGTGTCACGCATTACGATTCAAGAGGTACTTTCCCGTCTAAAAGCAAAAGGTCTTGCTTCGATTCCAGGAGCTGGCGCGGAGATTCTCTCCGACAAGGTACGTGATATTATCGCACCTAAAAAGATTGATGCAAAAGTTTGGGTAGATGTTCACCGTCAAGCACATAAGTTAGATATTATGAGTACCGCAACGATGATGTATGGAACGGTAGAATCCGATGAAGACATAATTGAGCATTTTGATATGGTACGCCGTCTTCAAGATGAGACAGGTGGATTTAGAGCTTTCATTATGTGGAGTTTTCAAGGTAAAAATACTGAACTTCTTGCATTGATTCCAGATATGGAAAAACCATCTTCAAATCGTTATTTAAGACTTTTAGCAGTTGCAAGACTTTACCTTGATAACGTACCAAATATTCAAAGTTCTTGGGTTACACAGGGTCCATATATCGGTCAAATGGCACTACGTTTTGGTGCAAATGATTTAGGCTCGACTATGATGGAAGAAAATGTTGTAAGTTCAGCAGGAGCAGCGTATTCTATGGCAAAAGAAGAGATGGTGCATCTTATCAGAGACATTGGCGAAACGCCAGCTGTTAGAAATACAGCATATGAAACTTTGGAGATTTTTTAAAAAATTAGATATATATTTTTAGATATATTTTATAAATAATATGTATAATTCGTAAGAAAATGTTTCAAATCTACACAGTGATGTAAAATTTAACATATTGTTACTATCTATTATCTAGCTTAATAGTTTTATAGATAATATAATTATTATAATTTATTTACCAAAAGGATTAAAAATGGAATTGAATGACATATACATGATGATGCTACTTTTACTCGTGGTAATGCTTTTTATTAAGGCAAATACAAAGAGATATAGTTATCTTAGAGAAGCAGAAGCTGAGCGTTATTTTAATGGTTCTATCGTTGATTCTAATGAACTTTACAAAGAAAGAACATATACACATGGACTAGCTCTTGTAAAAGATAAAACAACAAATACATACAAGTTTAAAAAACAAGCAAAAATGTGTGATACTGCACTTCTATACTCTTAAAACATAACAATATATGGGAAATTCTTGGCATAGTTGGATACCCACAAATCTTGGTGAGTTAAATTTTAATTATTTTGGAAAATCAAAATCTTTAGATTTTAGATATAAATCAATTCAAAAAACAAATAATTCATTAAAGATTGAAAAATTAGATATTAGTATTATCTCTGATACATACACTCCTATATCAAAATATTTAGAACCTACATTTTTATTACCATCATTAGAAGAAGAAGTTTACGGATATATTGATTGTGTATTGTATGTAGATAATAGTGTATTTAAAGGTAAGTTGACCTTATTTTATCCAGAGATTTTTTTAGTTGAAGTTCAAATTGAAATTAAAGAAAATGGTGAATTTAAGGTATTTGATTTTAAACTTGACAATGAGGATAAAGAAATTTGGAGTGACTTTAGGGATTACGATGATTTTGAGTCTTATTTAGCACAAATAATTTTTATTCTTACAAAAAGTATTGTTCACGGAGATAATCATCATCATCAAAAAATTGACACAGCAATTACCATTAATAAGAATTCTTTTGATGCAGAATTAATTTTAGAGAATTTAATAAAACATGTAAAAAGTGTAGAGATAGATATAAAAAATATAGATAAATGTTATGGACAATTAAAAGCAGAAAATTCTCTTGAGGAGATGAAGGGATATAGAAGTTACATAAATACTTTCCGTACTTTATTTTTACTTGAAAATAAAAGTAATAAAACTTATGTAAAAGAAAAAAGTATTTTAAATAATATAATTGATTCTATAGAATCAAGTGTTAAAAAATTAAAAAATAAAATAAATAAATTTTCATCTATAATGGCGACATCTTTAATCTATATTGCAGCAATAATATCTGGAGGTATCTTATATATTAATCTAATGGGTGACAACTATTACTCAACTATAGAGACCTTTGATTATTATTTAGTTTATTTAGGAATATTGACTTTAGTATTAATAGCGCATTTGAAATGTAGTATATCATCTTATATATTTTATAATTTTTATCATTTATTTGAGTATCTTTTTCATTTAGTTGCTCTTAAGAAACCCAAGGGCATGACAAATAAAATCATGAAATTCTTTTGGGTTAATAAATATGGATTATTTGCATTAACGATATTTATATTATTAATGATAGGAAATAATGAATGAAACACCTTTTAACACTACTAATTTTAGGACAAATAATTATGGCAGCAAAAATAGAATATATTGAGACAAATGGTTTAAAAATACCTGTAATTTTTGAAAGTGATACGAGACTTCCTATTGCTACAATGCAGTTTGTTTTCACAGACTCTGGAAGTGTTACAGACACAGATAAACCAGGACTTGCAAAAATGAGTGCAAGAGTTATGAATGAGGGAACTAAAGAACTTGGTTCATTTGCTTTTGCTGAAATGTTAGAATCTAAGGCGATACATATTTCTGCTTCTACTGGAAATGAAACTTTTGTAATGGAAGTAGGCTCACTAAAAGAGAATTTTGATGAAGCTTTAGGATACTTTGACAGTTTGTTAAAAGACCCAAATTTTTCTGAAGAAGCATTAAAAAAAGTAAAAACAACAACGATTGGCGGACTTAGCAGAAAAGCAAATGATTTTGACTATATTGCTTCAAATGAATTAAAATCTATTTTATTTGAGGGGAGTGTATTAGCTAGTCCATCTTCTGGAACGATAGAGAGTGTAGAGAGTATAGAACTTACTGATGTAGAAGAATTTATAAAGAAGAACATTGTAAGCTCAAAGCTCATTGTAGTTTTAGGCGGTGATATTGATTTAGAAGCTACAAAAACAAAAATATCTAAAATGATTTCTTCAATGTATAAGGGTCGAAAAACTACAACAAAGAACTATGAAGTAAGAAAAAAAGCTAAAACAAGTATATTAAAAAGAGAGACTGAGCAGGCATATGTTTATTTTGGTTCACCGTACCATATGAATATTGAAGATGAAGATTATTATAAAGCTAGAGTAGCTACTTTTATTCTAGGAACTGGTGGATTTGGTTCACGTCTGATGGAAGAGATACGTGTTAAACGTGGTCTTGCGTATTCTGCTTATGCACGTGTAAGTGTAACAAAATCTAGTTCATATATGATGGGGTATCTTCAGACAAAACTAGAATCTATGGAAGAAGCGAAACAAACTGTTCAAGATGTAATAGCTAAGTTTGTAAAAAAAGGTGTTACTAAAGAAGAACTTGAGCAAACGAAAAAGTTTTTACTTGGAAGTGAACCTTTACGAGTTGAGACAATGAGCCAAAGACTAAATCGTACTTTTATGGAATACTATAAGGGACAAGACTTGGGTCATTCAGCCAAAGAGTTAAAGAAAATAGAAAAGTTAAAACTAAAAGATTTAAATGCTTTTATAAAAGAACATATAGAAATTTTAGAAATTAGTTTTGCGATAGTGACAGCTGATTCTAAATAAATATGTCAAAATGCAAAGTTTTAAAGTATTTTTTTGATTTTGTAATATAGTTCTCTTGTCACCACCAAAAGGTGGGACAATTTAACACGAGGAGGTTAAGATGCAATATCTTAACTTAATCCTTAGGGTTTTAACAATTATTTACATAATAATCAAAATTCTAAAGGATATAAACTAGAGGGTGAGGACCCTCTAATTCTTCGTGTTGATTATAACATAAAAGGAAAACTATGGCAAACTTGGAAGATATAGTACTTACTCTTATTATAGTAGTTTTAGTATTTATCGTTGGAAATTTACATAAACGAATTAAAAAATTAGAAGATAAAATAAATTTATAATCATGAGTTTTACAAAAGAACAAACAACAAAACTTACTAAGCTTGGGATTAACTCTTGGAGTGAACTCTCACTTATGATTCCACACTCTTATGAAGATTTTCGTCTTCATAACAAACTAGAACCTCATAAATTTCAACTCATAGATGCCACCGTTGAATCTGTCTTTCGTGCACAAAACTCTATTCAAATCACTTTTTTTGTACATAATTTTGGACATACAATAACGGGAGTGTTATTTCGTCCTAAGCCATATATGATGCATCAGTTTTCAGTTGGCAATAGAGACTATTATTATGGAATGATTGAGTGTAAAAGTGGCTCATGTTCCATGGCAATGCCAAAAAAAATAATAACTATGGGCGCTATAACTCCAAAATATAAAACCGCACTTCGTAATGATGTTATGAATAGGTTTGTGCAGAAGAATTTAACTTGTGAGAATCTAGAAGCAGAAGGTTTACCTACAAGGGTAATCCAAGAAGTACTAAAGCTACATAATCCAACCGAGGAAACTATGCAAAGTTCTGAGTTTACCCAAGAAACTCTTTTTAGCTTAAAGTATATAGAATTATTTACATATATGAAAATTCTAGCTACAAAAAGAAGATATTTTGAAGCCTCAAAATCAAAAATAGCACGCTACAAGAAATGGGCGAAATCTTTACCTTTTACACTTACAAATGAACAGGTAAAAGCGATAGAGGATATTCAAAAAGATTTTAAAAAAGATGTCGCTTCAAAACGTATGGTAGTAGGTGATGTGGGTAGTGGAAAAACTATGGTTATTTTAGCCTCAGTAGAGATGATAAATCCCTCTCGTTCGATTCTAATGGCTCCAACTACGATTCTTGCTAAGCAACTATTTGAAGAAGCAGAGCTTCATCTTCCACACATTAAGTCCGTTCTCGTGACAAATAAGACAAGTAAAAAAGTAGACTTAAGTGAGTTTAGTTTTATTATCGGTACACATGCTCTTCTTTATAGAGAACTTCCTCAAGCTGATTTAGTTATGGTTGATGAACAACATCGTTTTGGAACACTCCAAAGAAACATGTTAGAAAAACTAGTTAGTTCTGGGACAAAAAAACCACATTTTCTACAGTTCTCTGCTACCCCGATACCACGTACACAAGCGATGATAGAAACTGCAAATATTGATGTATCATTAATCACTTCAACCCCTTTTACAAAAGATATAACAAGTAGCGTGATTCATAAAAATGATTTTCCTAACTTGTTAGAGAATATAAGAGAGGAAATAAATAAAGGCAATCAAGTACTTTTAGTGTATCCACTTGTTGAGCAGAGTGAAATGATAAATTATCAAAGTATAGAAGAAGCACGAGGATATTGGGAAAAGAACTTCCAAAATGTATATGTGACACATGGAAAAGACAAGGAAAAAGAACAGGTACTTTTAGATTTTAGAGAGAATGGAAGTATACTTATAGCGACAACAGTAGTAGAGGTTGGAATCTCACTTCCAAGACTTACAACTGTTGTGATTGTAGGAGCTGAGCGTTTAGGTCTCTCAAGTCTTCATCAGCTTCGTGGTCGTGTTAGTAGAACAGGACTAAAGGGTTATTGTTATTTATATACAAATAACAATAGTTCTAAGAGACTTGATGAATTTGTCACAACAACGAGTGGTTTTGATATAGCAAATCTTGATTTAAAGTATAGAAAATCAGGAGATTTACTACGTGGTTCAAATCAAAGTGGAAGTCAGTTTAAGTGGATTGATTTGGCTGAGGATGAAAAGATTGTTAAAGAAGTAAAAAAAGATTTAGAAATTTAGTGTAGAATTACAGATATAAAACATTAAGGAGACCCTCACATGGCATGGGCAACAGCAAGACATATATTGGTAGATACACAAGAGAAATGTAATGAGTTAAAGATGATTATAGATGCGGGAGCAGATTTTGGAGCAGTGGCAAAAGAAAATTCTTCATGTCCTTCATCAGCAGAAGGTGGGGACTTAGGTAAGTTTGGCCCTGGACAAATGGTTCCTGAATTTGATGAGGCGATTTTTTCTGGTGATGTTGGTGTTCTTTATGGACCGATAAAAACGCAGTTTGGTTATCACTTAATTGATATTACTGCTAGAGGTTAGTAATAACTATTATGGTAAAAGTATCTGCTATTCAAATGGCTATGAGTGAGGACAAAGATTCTAATGTAGCAAAAGCTATAGAACTTATTCGAATTTCTGCTGGAAATGGTGCACAGATTCTTCTTTTACCAGAACTTTTTGAAAGTCTTTATTTTTGTAAAGATATGGATAAAAAATACTTTTCTCTAGCTTCACCACTAAAGAATAATTTACTAATACAACAGTTTTCTCTCTTAGCTAAAGAGTTAGAAGTGGTTTTATTAGTAAGTTATTTTGAAAAAGATAAAGATAGCTATTTTAATTCACTAGTTGTAATAGATTCTAGTGGAACTGTGATGGATAATTACCGTAAAACACATATTCCAGATGGTCCAGGATATGAAGAGAAGTTCTATTTCAAAGAGGGTGATTCTGGCTTTAAGGTATATGATACTTCTTACGGCAGAATCGGAGTAGGAATCTGCTGGGATCAATGGTTTTGTGAAACAGCACGTGCTTTAGCACTCAAAGGTGCTGAGATTATTTTTTATCCAACTGCAATAGGTAGTGAGCCAGAAATAAAACTTGATTCAAAACAGCATTGGCAAAGAGTTCAAATGGGTCATGCTGCTACAAATACTGTGCCTGTAGTTGTAGCAAATCGTACAGGTTTAGAAGTAGGCAA
>JAFLJZ010000240.1 GCA_022712775.1 Sulfurimonas sp. | reverse complement strand
CCATCTCTTCAACTTCGGCTATAAACCTATCTACAAGTTCATCCTCATCAAGGTTAGCAACTACTTCACCCTTTACCATAACAAGACCTTTACCTTTTCCGTATGCTATTGCAACGTCTGCATGAGCAGCTTCACCAATGGCATTTACAACGCATCCCATAACAGAAACATTAAGAGGTGTTTTTATATGTGCTGTACGCTTTTCTATCTCTGCGACTGCTGTGACTAAATCTGCTTCGATTCTTCCACAGGTTGGACAAGAGATGATGTTAAGTCCATCAGGCATAGCCCCTGAATCTTTGAGGATTGCTCGGGCTACGTTTATTTCTTCTTCAAGCTCACCAGTAATAGAAACACGCATAGTATCGCCGATTCCATCAAGCAAAAGCGCACCAAGACCGATAGAACTTTTTACAGTTGCATGAAAAAGAGTTCCTGCCTCTGTAACTCCAAGATGAAAAGGGTAGTGGTTTTTTGGACGAAGCATTCTATAGGCATCGACTGTTCTTTGAACATCACTTGCTTTGAGGGAAATCTTAATATCATCAAATCCTAAGTCTTCAAGAAATTTGATGTTGTACTCAGCTGAGGCTACCATTCCCTCTGCTGTTTGTCCGTACTTGTTTTCAAACTCTTTTTCTAATGAACCAGCATTTACACCGATTCTAATAGGAATACTTCTCTCTTGACAAGCCTTCACAATCTCTTTGATTCTACTTTTTTCACCAATGTTTCCAGGATTAAAACGGATACAATCAACTGATTCTGCTGCAATAAGTGCGAGTTTATAGTTATAATGAATATCTGCTACAAGAGGTAAGGAAATTTGCTCTTTTATAGACTTTAGTGCAAGTGCATCTTTCATATCTGGAACTGCTACACGAACAATGTCACATCCTGCAAAGTGAAGTCTGTTTATTTGCTCAACTGTTGCGTGCACATCATGGGTATTTGAGTAAGTCATGGACTGTGTACTTATAGGCGCATCACCACCAACAGCCACATCTCCGACATATATTTTTTTAGTAGGTACTCTTTTTATCATAATAGGATTCTATCTTTTTTGAGATAAAGGAGTGCTTTATAATCATTTTTAATAGAAAACTTATATTAAAAATATTATACTCTAGTTAGATTTTATTTTACGTTAGGAGAAGTAAATGGGTGCTTTTTTAAGTTTGATTATGCTCTTGCACCTAGTTATACATCTTAATGCGCAAGATATATACCCTTTACCAGAGAATTATTCATATGATAATAATAAAGCACTTTTAGGTAAAAAATTATTTCATGATGTAAGGTTGAGCAAAGACAATACAATATCTTGTAGTTCTTGTCATGATATTTATAATGGTGGGGATGATAACTTGCAGTTTTCTGTTGGTATAAAGGGGCAAGAAGGAAATATAAATTCACCAACTGTTCTAAATGCAAGATATAATTTTTCACAGTTTTGGAATGGTCGGGCAAAAAATTTAAAAGTGCAAGCACAAGAGCCAATTGAAAATCCTATAGAGATGGGTTCTTCTATGACTGAAGTGTATAATAAACTGAGTCAAATTTCTGCATACCAAGAAAGTTTTGAGGAAAACTACGAGGATGGTTTAACCAAGGATAACATTTTAGATGCAATTGCAGAGTTTGAGAAAGCTTTAGTTACTCCCAATGCACGTTTTGATCAGTTTCTTAGAGGCAATACAAATGCTATAAGTTTAGAAGAAAAAGAGGGTTATGAACTTTTTAAAAAATATGGATGTATATCCTGTCATAATGGAGTTAATCTAGGTTCAAATCTTTATCAAAAAGTCGGAATTTATAAAAAAGCAAAGGATATGACAAACCTTGGAAGATATGACATAACTAAGTTAGAAAGTGATAAGTATTTTCTTAAAGTACCAACATTGAGAAATATTGAACTAACCGCACCATATATGCATAGAGGGAATATATTCAGTTTAAAAGAAGCCATAAAGAATATCTTCTTTTTGCAAATTGGATTATTTCCAACGAGTGATGAAATAAATAAAATTGAAGCCTTTTTAAAAACTCTTACAGGTGAACTACCTAAAATAATGAAAGAAAATGAAACAGAATAATACTCTTATAATAGTAATTATTTTTATTGTTTCTGGACTGTTTTATAATATATCCCAAGCATACAATAGAATATCTTATACACTACATATTACTGAAGAGTTAAATCATATAAAAATATTAAATAAAGATTTGGATTTACTCATTAAAAATATTAATCATCCAAACTATGACAAAATAAATACATTGGTGCTTGAGATAGAAGAGGTGTTGTTTTCTCAACATGAGCAACACATAAAAAAAGATGAATATGCTTCTTTAAAAAAGCCTTTTCGCGATGAAGTACAAATGATTGAAGGCATAAAGTCAACAGTTGCAATATTAAATAATACATATGAAAATAATATAATACTAGCAAAAAGAATAGAATCGAAACATCTTAGAGAAGAAGATAGAAATACTCTAAGTGAAATTACTGATGCAATTGTCTCATCGAGCTATACTCGAAAAGTATATGGCACCGATGACATTAAAAAATTAGAAAAAATATTTTTGAAGCGATATTCTGATGTTTTGGAGTTTGAATTGATACTAGCTAATGCTAAAGTATATAAAGAATATTTTAACAAAATGAATGATTATTTAAAATTAAATGGCATCGTACAATTTGATAAAGATATTGAAACATTTATAGCTACATCTAAAACGATTAATCATGATGCTCAATTTAAAATTATGATTACTGTAAGTATGTTTTTTTGTATGCTTGTTCTATTGGCGGTATACCTTGTTAGATTAAGTAAAAAACTTGATAAAAAAGTTAAGGATATTCAAAAAATAAATAAAGACTTTAATACCTATGTAAATTCATCAACTACTGATTTAGATGGCATAATTACATCGGTAAGTCAAAAAATGTGTGACGTAACTGGATTTAGTGAAAAAGAACTTATTGGAAAAAATCATAACATATTTAGAGACCCAACATTTTCAGCAGATATCTATGTAGATATGTGGAATACAATTACTAATGATAAAGTATGGAAGGGAGAATTTAGGAATAAAACTAGAGATGGCCATCTCTATTGGATTAATATAATAATAAAACCAATTTATAACAGTGGAAATAAAAAGATTGGATACTCTTCTATACGCCAAGACATCACATTTGAAAAAGAGATTGAAAAGCAAAATAAGACTTTAGAACAAGAATAAAAAAAGAAGGAGAAAAAAATAGAGAAAAAGATCAGCAATTATTAGGACAATCCCGTTTAGCCCAGATGGGTGAAATGATTAGCATGATAGCACACCAATGGAGACAACCTCTTGGAGCTATATCAGCAACATCATATGAGCTTAAAATGCAACTAGAGTTTTCTGAACAAGAGATAGAAATTGAAGATGAATTAATTGAGGGTTTTAATAGTATAGAAGAGATAGTGCATACTATGAGTACTACGATAGATGATTTTAGAAATTTTTATAAGCCTGATAAACTTATATCTGAAGTAAAATTAGAGGAACCAATACTAAAAGCACTTAAAATAATTAGAGCCTCTCTTACCTCAAAAAGTATTGAGATTCATGAAACGTATGAGAGTAAAAGAATACTAAAATTGTATGATAATGAAGTGTTGCAAGTAATACTAAATATTATCAAAAATGCACAAGATAATTTTACAGAAAAAGGTATAAAAAAGGGATTTATATACATAAAAACATATGATGAAGAGACTAAAAGCTTAATTGAGATATGTGATAATGGTGGAGGAGTTCCTAAGGGTATTATAGATAAAATATTTGATCCATATTTTTCAACAAAAGACGAAAAGAATGGAACAGGCTTAGGTCTTTATATGTCAAAGACAATAATTGAGAATCATCATGATGGAAAGTTTTATGCGCGAAATACAGATTCGGGTATATGCTTTTATATAGAGTTTAATTTTAAAG
>JAFLJZ010000177.1 GCA_022712775.1 Sulfurimonas sp. | reverse complement strand
GGAAATAAGTATATTGTTTCAGGGTTGAGTATTTTAGCAGCTATCTTGGTTGTAATAATTTTTGCAGCCCCAATGGTTAGCGATAATATAACTGCTTTTTATCCAATGACTGAAGGTGTAGGAAATACACAAGATGTTGGAATGGTTTTATTTACTAAATACTTAGTTCCTTTTGAGGTTGCAGCAGTTATGTTACTTGTAGCTATGATAGTAGGAATTATACTAGCAGGTAAGAAAATGGATGTTTCTTTAACAGAGATGAGTGAAGAAGAGATTGACAAAATGAATAAAAGGGAAGTTTTATGATGGAGATTACTCTCAACCACTATCTTGTACTATCAACTATTCTTTTTGCAATAGGTTTAATAGGTGTAATGAGAAGAAAAAATCTTCTTTTATTGTTTTTTGCAACAGAAATATTACTAAATTCAGTTAATATAGCCTTTGCTGCGATTTCACATTATAACGGTGACTTAACAGGTCAGATGTTTGCATTCTTTGTGATTGCAATCGCTGCTTCTGAAGTTGCTGTAGGACTTGGTTTATTAATTGTTTGGCACAAGCGTCATAACAATATAAACCTAGATACCATGTCAACGATGAAAGGATAATTAATGGAAATATATTTATATATAGCACTTTTTGCACCATTAGTAGGCTCAATGTTCGCAGCACTTTTTGGAGCATCTCCTAGAACTAAAATAGCCGGAATAGTACCAAGTCTTTTACTTGTTGTTTCGTTTGTAGCAAGTGCTGTACTATTAAAGCATATTCTAAGTGGTGGCGATATAGTACATGTTGAAATGATGACATGGATGGCAACAGGTGACTTATACATTCCATTTGGTTTTGTTGTAGATCAAATAAGTGTAACAATGATGATGGTTGTTACTCTTGTTTCAGCTATCGTACACATATACGCAATTGGTTATATGGATCATGATGAAGGTTTTAATAGATTTTTCTCTTACCTTTCAGCATTTGTTTTTTCAATGATGATTCTAGTTATGAGTGATAACTTTGCTGGTCTTTTTATTGGTTGGGAAGGCGTTGGTCTTTGTTCTTGGTTACTTATCGGGTTTTGGTATAAAAAAGAAAGTGCAACATGGGCAGCTAATGAGGCATTCATTATGAATAGAATTGCTGACCTTGGAATGTTAATTGGTATTTTTCTTATTTATTGGAATACTGGTACTTTACAGTATCAAGAAGCTTTCGCAGCAATGCCAGGTCTTGACACTGAAACATTAACATGGATAGGAATTTTCCTCTTCGTTGGTGCTATGGGTAAATCTGCTCAATTTCCATTACATACATGGTTAGCTGATGCGATGGAAGGACCAACTCCAGTTTCTGCACTTATTCACGCAGCAACTATGGTTACTGCTGGTGTTTATCTTGTTGTTAGATCACACGAGTTATATGCTCTTATTCCTCATGTAGGATTATTTATCGCTTCTCTTGGTGCTTTTGTTGCTATCTTTGCAGCGAGTATGGCACTTGTAAATCGTGATATTAAAAGAGTTATTGCTTACTCTACACTTTCTCAGCTAGGTTATATGTTTGCTGCCGCTGGGCTTGGTGCTTACTGGGTGGCTCTCTTTCACTTAATGGCTCACGCATTCTTTAAAGCACTTCTTTTTCTTGGCGCTGGTAATGTTATGCATGCAATGAATAGTGAACTTGATCCATTTAAAATGGGTGGACTTGGGAAAACTATGAAGGTTAGTATGATAATGATGACATTAGCATCAGTTGCACTTGCTGGAATCTTTCCTCTCGCTGGTTTCTTCTCTAAAGATTTAATCTTAGAAGTTGCATTTATTGATCAACACTTTATTATTTACAGTGTACTATTATTAACTGCTGGTCTTACTGCTTTTTATTCATTTAGAATCATCGCATTAATTTTCCATGGTGAAGATAGACATACTGCTTTAGGTTTTCATCCGCATGAAGCATATAAATTTATGTTATTGGCTATGAGTCCTCTTTTGATTTTAGCTATTATTGCTGGTTTTACGATGAAAGGAACATTCTTTGAAATGGTTACACAGCTTTTACCAGCTACAGAGTATCATATTCAATCAGCTACTACATATTGGATTATGACTATAGGTACACAGCTATTTGTAATTCTTGCAATATTCCTTGCATATAAAAAATATATGGCACCTGGTATTAAAGTACCAGATGGAACAAGTAAAATGGAAAATAGTTTTGCATATAAATTATTGATTAACCAATACTACATTCCTTATTTTTATGAAGAGTATCTTGTAAAACCATACAGAGAACTTTCAACAGTACTTTGGAAACAAGTAGATCAAAAAATAGTTGATGCTACTGTAGATGGAATCGCAGGTATTCTTTATAATACAGGTAATAGTACAAGAACAATGCAAAGTGGAAACTTATCTACAATGTTAAAATGGATGGTAGCAGGTTTAGTTGCTATTCTTTCATTAGCTGTAGTTTTTGGACTAGCAGTAAAATACATGGATGAAATCAAAATGATTTTATCTGGTTTAGGAGTTTAATAAATGTTAGATAATATTTTATCAATTTTAATTTTCTTTCCAGCACTTGCGGGTGTTCTTGGATTTATGATTCATAAAGATAGCATTCGTGCGTATGGAGTTACCGTTGCCACAATTGAATTTATTTTAGCCTTATGGTTATGGTATGGATTTGATTCTAATGTGTCTGGCATGCAGTTTATGGAATCTGTTCCACTTATTGAAGCCTTTGGTATTAGCTATACTGTTGGTGTAGATGGAATTTCACTTTTTATCATTATTTTAGCAGCATTCTTCACTATGCTAGGTATAGCTACACTACCAGATATGAAGAATGTGAAAAATATGATTATCACACTTTTAATGCTTCAAATGACTATGGTTGGTGTTTTCGTTGCGCTTGATGCTATTTTATTTTATGTATTTTGGGAATTATCACTTGTTCCAATGTTATATATTATTGGTGCATGGGGTGGACCTTTAAGAATTTACGCTTCGGTTAAATTTTTCATGTATACATTTGCGGGTTCACTTGTAATGCTCGTTGGTATGCTTTTTATGGCATATTTTTATCAGCAGGCAACAGGTGTGTGGAGTTTCGCAATTCTTGATTGGTATAGACTTATACTTCCAGAAACATTTCAAATTTGGTTATTTATTGCTTTTTTTGTTGGTTTTGCCATCAAGGTGCCAATGTTTCCATTTCATACATGGTTACCGTATGCACATGGTCAAGCACCAACTATCGGTTCTGTAATACTAGCGGCAATTCTACTTAAAATGGGTACATATGCGTTTATTCGTTTTTCTTTGCCACTGTTTCCAGATGCATCAGTATTTTTTATGTTTCCAATCGCAATACTCGCAATTATCATGATTATATACACTGCTATGGTTGCTTACGCTCAAGAAGATATTAAACAGGTTGTTGCATATTCTTCAGTTTCACATATGGGTGTTATTATCCTTGGAACCTTTGCATTAAATGTTGAGGGTATTACAGGTTCAGTGTTCTTAATGATTGCGCATGGTGTTGTTTCGGGTGCATTATTTTTACTTGTTGGCGTTATTTATGAAAGACGCCAAACGAAGATGATGTCTGAGTTTGGTGGTTTAGCAAAAGTTATGCCACGCTACGCAACTATCTTTGGTCTGATGTTAATGGCTTCTGTTGGTATGCCTCTTACGATTAACTTTGTAGGTGAATTTTTATCTTTACTTGGATTTTATAAACAGTCTCATATCTTAACACTTATTGCAGGAACTGCAATTATTGTTGGAGCTATTTATATGTTAACTGCGTATAAGAAAATATTTTTTGGTGAGGTTACAAATGAAAAAAATAAAAACTTACCTGATTTAAATAAAAGAGAATTATTAGCATTAATTCCTCTTTCTATCATAACTATATGGTTAGGAATTTATCCTAAACCAGTTTTGGAACCTATTAATAATTCAGTTGAATCAATCGTACAGTTAATGCACGATAAATCAATCACAGATGAGGCGAAAAGAAGAATCCCTTCTTTAGCTGGAACAGTAGAAATTATTAGAGATTCTAAGGAGGCAAACTAATGTTAGAACCAGTAAATATTTCTTTAGAGTCGTTAAATTTAATAACTCTTTTCCCTATGCTAATACCACTTGTTGGAGCACTTTTAATCCTAATTATAGATATTATAAAAGGGGGCTTAGATAAATCTTTATATGTATCAATAGCACTTCTTTTCTTGTTTATTGATTTTAATGTAGTTCTTAATAGTGCCGAGGTATTCGCTAGCAGCGGTACAATTATGGGCGTGTTTGATATGATGCTCATAGATGGTTTAGCAATACTTGCGCAGTTAATAATGGTGGGTGTATCTATAGTATTCTTGCCATTAGCATTATCAGGAAAAAGATTTCATGAAACTTCTTATCCTGAATTTTTCGCATTATTTTTATTTATGATTTCTGGACTACAATTTATGGTAGCAACAGATAATCTCATCCTTATTTTTGTTGCCTTAGAAACTGCATCATTAGCAATGTATGCACTGATTGCTATGCATAACCGTGATAAATCATTTGAAGCAGCTATAAAATACTTTACTATGGGCGCATTAGCTGCCGGTTTTTATGCTTTTGGATCAATGGTGTTTTATGCACTTACAGGTTCAGTTGAGATTAATCAAATAGCGACAGTTCTTGCTGCAAATGGTTATGCAGATATGGGCTATGTTCTCGTAGGAGCTACCTTCATGTTAGCAGCCTTTGGTTTCAAAGTTGGTTTAGTTCCTTTTCATACTTGGACACCTGATGTGTATGAGGGTTCATCTGAATCGATAGTTGGATTTATGTCAATCGTTCCAAAAATAGCAGTCTTTATAGTTTCAATGAGACTTTTTGAGTTTTTAATTCATAGCGGTGTTATTTGGTTGGAAATTGTTCTTTATATTGTTGTTGTTATTACTATTACTATGGCAAATATATGGGCACTTGTTCAAGATGATGTTAAAAGAATGCTTGCATATTCTTCGATTTCACATGGTGGGTTTATTATGGCTGCTATCTTAATCGGTACAACACAGTCAAATACAGCATTGTTTCTTTATTGGATTTTATTTGCTGTGACTAATCTTGGTGCATTTGCAATGTTATGGATGACTCGTCAAAAAGAGTTAGCTCCAGGATGTACGAGCGATCATTCACTTCAAAGGTTTTCTGGGATGATTCAGACATCACCTATGGCCGCGATTGTTATGGGTCTCTTTATGTTAAGTCTTGCTGGCTTACCTCCATTTGCATTATTTTGGGGTAAATTATATATCATCTCTTCAGCTGTAACAGCAGGATACACAGTCTTAGCATTAATTATGGCTTTAAACTCAGCAATAGCTGGCTATTATTACTTAAAGCTTATTGTTTTTATGTTTATGAAAGAGCCATTAGAAGGAAATGATGGTTCAGTTTATATAGGTAATGGTAGTTTAGCAGTTAAGTCTGTTATAGGTTTTACTGTTATAGGAACTATTTTTGCTATTATTGCTGTAAACCCATTATTAGAATTTATTACAGCGCTTGTGTATAACAGCGGGTATTAACCTAAAGTAAATAAAAGGAGAAGAGAATTTGTTTAAACTAATACTCTTCTCTCTTTTATCAATTAATATTTTAGCTCTTGAAATTACACTAACAGGAGCTAAAGAAGACTTTGCTAAATATTCAACACTCCATTTAAAAGACAGTACTCCATTTCTTTGTCAAGAGATGAAAAATGATTTTCATATAGTTACAAAAATTGTCTGTGCATTTAACAAAAAGCCATCGGCACATATAAAAAATTTACAAAACAGTTTTTTCAAGATAGAAAATCAAATTAAAAAAGAAACATTTTTTCTTATAATCACACCCTTTAAAAAGCAAAAACTTTACCCAATGGTCTTTGATATGACGAAGGATGATACTGTTTATCAGGCAGATGTAAAGTTAGCTTCGCATTGGATGATTGTTGGTTTCGAGCAAGATATGCCTTTTGTAAAAAAAGAGATACAAGTAGACACTTCTATAAATTTTCCATTTCAATTATCAAAAAATAAATTACCATTTGTTGGGGGCTTAGATATAAAAGGAAATCCAGTTTATATAGATCAAGTCGGTGATGTTACAGAGTATTTAAAAATTAAGAAACTTTATAAAGAAAAAAAGTATGGGCAATGTTTAGAATTAACGCAAGATATTATGGAAGATTATCCTAATTCTCTTTTTACAGCAGAGTTAGTGTATTACCAAATACGGGTATACGCTCAGCTTAGTGATAGTGATAATGTAATTACTTTAGCGAAACAATTTTTAAGAGAGTATTCTTCAGATGAAAATATTCCAGAAGTTTTAGCGCTTGTCGCTCGTGCCTATGCTGGTATAGGTATGAGTACAGATGCAGATTATTTTTTCGATAGACTTTTTAGTGAGCATGAAGAATCAAAATATGCAAAATGGGGTTATATTTATAAGGGTGAGATGCTTGAGAGAGATGGTGTTCCAAGAAAGGCATTAATATTTTATGAAAAAGCTTTGGATCTAACAAGTGATATCGAAGTAGCTGCAAGTGCTGCGTATAGATTAGCAAACTATAAAGTTATAAATGATAGTGATAAAAAAGAAGCATCAGAGTATATTATGAAAATTGTACAAGCACGTCCTGAGCATTTTATGGATGATTTAATAAAATCTCTAGATATGATGTATAATTTTTCTGATTCAGGTGAATATGTGACTGCTGCTGCAATTGCAAGGTCTATCGTAAATGCAACAAACAAAGAGCATGACGAATATGAAAGACTCTTACAAGAGAATGCAATGTGGTTATCCAAAACTGATGATAAAGAAAAAGCATTAGCTGCACTCAATGATTACTTAAAACAGTTTCCATCTGGTGACTTTTTTGAAATGGTAGAAGTAGTAAAAGATGAATTGTTTTTTGACACAAATGATGGAAACTTTTCAGTTAAACTTGCAGAATATAATTCTCTTATAGAAGACTACCCCAATGATTCTATTGGAGACCGAGCCGTGTATGAAAAAGCAAAACTATTACTTGATAATGAACTGTATCGAGATGTTTTAGATATTGAAAATTCTATTCTTGAGCTTGATGAAGATATGTATGAGGAAACGCAAGGTATTATTACTGATTCTGCGATAGGTGTTATGAAAATAGCCCTTAAAGCTAGAAAATGTCAAGAGGTATTAAATATATCGAATGATTATAATATCACACTTTCAAATGAATGGGATGATGGTGTATACGAATGTTCTATGATGGGTGGTGATTATGCTTTATCAAAGAAGATAGCAGGAAGAAATCTGGATTCTCAAGATTTGGAACTTCGAAAACAATGGTTATATAGATATATTAAAGTTGACTTTGCAACAGGGAACTACAGTGAGGTAGTAGATGCTTCTAAAGAGTTAATAACTTTAATAGAAGATGCTAAAGAGATGTATTATAAAAATGTTTATAGAATCTTATTTGATACATATCATAGATTAGAAAAAAAAGATATGCTGCTTCCTCAAATTATAGCAATACAAGAGATATTTGGAAGTGATTATAGAGATATAGAAAGATATATAGCAGTTATGACTATGGGTAATAACATTAAAGATGACAATATAGTTATTACGTATGCTAGAGAGGTTGTTAAAATACAAACTAAGTCTAAATCGTATGCACAAAGCCCTTTTGTTGAGTTTACACTTTACCAAGCTTATTTAAATAAGGAAGAATTACAAAAGGCACTCTCTATTATAAAATCTTTAAATTTTGTAGAATTAAAGGCATCTAACAGAGCAAGACAAAAGTATTTATATGGAAATATATTATCGAAGTTGTGGAGAGGAGAAGAAGCACAGCAAGCTTATCAAGAATCAGTAGATGCTGATGCTTCTTCTGCTTGGGCAAAACTTGCACTTAGTGCATTAGAAGATTTTTAGTTGAGTTCTAAACAATCAGATATAGAATAAAGACCTGCTTCTTTATCCGCTAACCAACCACCAGCTCTAATAGCACCCTTAGAAAAAGTGTTTCTTGAAGTTGCTGTGTGATTCAACTCTATAAATTCACCATCATTATAGAAACCTACAGTATGTCGACCAACAATGTCACCACCACGAAGCGCCATTACAGCAATTTCATCTTTTGTACGTTCTCCAATATTTCCATCTCTTCCGCTTACACGAACTTTATTTATATCTAAACCTCGACCACGTGCAGCAGACTCACTTAAAGTAAGTGAAGTACCACTAGGAGCATCTTTTTTATGTTTATGGTGCATTTCTACTATTTCTATGTCAAAGCCTTGAAGGGCTGCTGAAGCTTGGTATACGAGCTTGTTTAAAAGTGCAACACCGAGTGACATATTTGTAGCATAAAGTATAGGCATTACTTCACTTGCATTTTTTAAGAGGTTGAGTTGATGTGTATTTAATCCTGTTGTGCCTATAACTAATGGTTTAGGTGTAGACATAGCAGTTTCAAGAAGTGTTTCACAAGCATCAGGTAATGAAAAGTCGATTACAACATCGCAGGCACTTAAAAATGATTTCATATCCATAGTGATTAATATAGAAGGGTCTATAGAAAAATTTAATTCATTTCTCACATAAACCGTACTAACACTCATCTCTGGAGTAACTTTAAGGTCTTCTAAAAGAAGTTTACCAACTCTACCACTCGCACCAAATACACCAACTTTTATCATACCACTTTCTCCCTATCGTTCCCACGCTTAGCTTGGGAATACATATTACACGCATTATATCAAAATATAGTTATCAACAATACAAAAAAGCAAGAACACCTCTTTTACCTCTAAACCTAGTTCCCAATGGAACTCCTTTTTTTATTTAATTTAGTAACTCATCCACAAAAGAGATAGCTTGAAGTGCGGCTACTGCACCATCTCCTGCTGCACTTACAACTTGTTTAGGAGCTGCGATTCTCATGTCACCTGTTGCAAAAAGTCCGTGCACATTAGTGTTCATACTTATATCCACAATTACTTGACCTTGTTCATTCATATCACAAAGAAAACTACCATCTTCTTGGATAAGTGTTTCATTGTTTACATCATTTCCAACAAAGGTAAAAACACCTGGAACAACTATATCTCGAATTTCATTTTCTTTATTTATAACTTTAAGACCTGTTACACCCATTTTATCGCCATATACTTCGTGTGGAGATGAGTTTAAAACAAGTTCAATATTTTCAGTTCTTTTGATTCTCTCTATTGTGTTTGGAGCTGAACGAAAAGTATCACGACGATGAATGATATAAACTTTTGAACATATTTTTGCTAAGTATAATGCTTCTTCTAAAGCTGTATCACCACCACCGATTACCGCAACTTCTTTTCCTTTATAGAAAAATCCATCACAGGTTGCACAGGTACTAACTCCTTTACCAAAAAGTTCATTTTCTCCAGAAAATCCAGCACGTCTTGGTGATGAACCAGTTCCAATGATTACACTGCGTGCATCAGTTGTCGTTCCATCTTCTTTATGAATAGTAAAAAGTTCAGCAGATTTTGTTACACGAGTAACATTCACCATTTCATGTTTTAAACCAAACTTTTGACATTGCTCAGGCCAAGGATTCATTAAATCCATACCTGTGATTTCACCTGTCACACCAGGATAATTTTCTATCTCTGAAGAGTTTGTAATCTGTCCACCAGGCATACCTTTTTCAAACATAGTTACATTTTCAAGTCCACCACGTGTGGTATAAAGTCCAGCAGTAAGTCCAGCTGGTCCACCACCTATAATTGCACAATCTAAAATTCCTGACATTGAGGTTCCTTTGTTATAAAGTATTGATTTGTTTTGATAGTTCATTTAAATTATCTAGTTTACGTATCATACTATCTTGTTTATAAAGAGTCTCTGTTGATTTTTTTATAAAGAAAATAGATGGGGACTCATAAATGTTAAATCTTTGAATAAAGAGCAAAGAATTTTTTGTACCACTCCTTAAAAAGGTTGTTGTAGTAGTATTTTCACGTACAGTATTATAATAATCAATGGCTAATATTGGAAGGTTAAGGTTTGTATGTGCTAATTTATCCATAGTTCCCTTTTCTTTTGATGAGTAAAAAATAATTATGTATTTTTCAGCTTTTGGTTGAAATACTTCACTTTTTTCATAAAAAATCATATCGTTAAAATCAATAAACTTATATTCTGAAAATTTGTAGTTAAAGTAAGCAAAGGCTATAGCAATCATTGCTGTACCGAAAAAAGAAGCGAGAAGGGCTGAGAAGGAAAAAAGGCTTTTACCTTTTTTCCTTGGTTGAAGAATCTTGTTAGAAATTACGCTAAAAGACCGTTTATTTTATCAGCTAAAGCTTGTTTAGATTGTGCACCAACAACTTGGTCTACCATCTCACCATCTTTAAAAAACATGATAGTTGGAATTGAACGAATACCAAATTTAACAGCGATATCTTGTTCTTCATCAGTATTTACCTTACAAATTTTAGCTTTTCCATCGAAATCTTCAGCTAATTCTTCGATAATTGGAGCAATCATACGACAAGGTCCACACCATGGAGCCCAAAAGTCTACTAAAGATACACCTTCACTAAGTGTTGCTTCAAAATCGCCTGCTGTTAATTCTAAATATTTTCCCATTTATATTTCCTTTAATATTTTATATTTGCAAGTAGTATACAAATTATTAGTTTAAAAGAGACTTTATTTATATAAATAATTTTTTAAACTAATGATTTGTATAATATCAGCAAATTATTATATGAGGTTGGTATAACTAAATTTAAAGAGTTTATTGATGAATATTATGATTTGATTTAGAGAAGAGGAAGATTGCTTTTATTTGAATGCTAAAGACTAAGAGTTAAAAACTCTTAGTAACTTATAGTCCTGAACCGTTATTGCGATTTTCTCTTGCAGCAGCTTTTACTTGAAGGTCGTCATCACGCTTTTTGATTTTTGCTTCAAGTAACTTTGCTTTTTCAGCTCTTTGTTTTGCTTTTTTTTCAAGTTCAATTTCAATTTTAGAAATTCTTTTTTCGATTCTATCTGTGTGTTTTATATTCATATCAACAACATTTTGAAGTTTGGCTTCTCTCTCTGCCGGAGTTGCAGCTAATAATAGACCTACACTAAGAATACTAAGTATAATTGCTTTCATTATGCTTCTGCTCTATGTTGTGCTTTTTCTTTAAGCTCAGCATCTACTGCTTGAATTTTATTTTCTCTAAGTTTAGTTTGTTCGACTCTAGCTAACTCTTTTTTTGCTATTTCTGCTTCAATTTTAGCTTTTCTAAGCTTTTGTTTCTCAGCTAATCTCTCATTTAGTGATTTATGAGCGTCTGTTTTTGTTGGTTTTTCAGTAATTATTGCAGTAGATGCTAGGAGTAAGGTAGCACTTAATACAGTTAAGATTATTTTTTTCATTAGATTTCCTTTAATTTGTTTACAAAGTTTTTAGTGAATAAGATTATACTATATGTAACTTTAAGTATAGATAAGTTATTTATTAAAATTTAATAAGCTTAGCTAATAATACTGACTTTCATTAATAATCAAAAATTTAAGGAATTAAGTTTTGCAGTTTTTCGCTAAAAATCTAGCATTTTTCTCTTTCTTTTGTTAAATGTTGCACACTTTGTATAGCCTACATCTCGTGCAAGTTTTACAATCTCTTTTGCATATAAACTTACTTGTTCTGGTGCATGTGCATCAGATGAAAATGTGATAGGAATACCAAGTTTAAAAGCAACTTGTAAAAGTTCTTTAGAAGGGTAGGCTTCTTTTACAGGTTTTCTATATCCTGCCATATTTATTTCCAAAACCATGTCGGAATCTTTGATTGCTTGAAGTGCATTCTTTGCTATGTCTAAAATATTTTTATTTGGCATAAATTTAAAAACTTTTATCAAATCTAAATGTCCTACAACATCAAATAGTTTTGATTTTGCCATATCCTCAATCGTATTAAAATATTTTGTCCAAATCTCATCTATATCTTCATCTTTATATTTTCCAATAAATTCAGGGTTGTCGAATCCCCATTTATCTATAAAATGTACAGAACCTATAAGGTAATCAACATTAGCATTTAAAACACGTTTATCCATGTGTCCCTCAAGGTAATCAACCTCATAGGCTAAGAGTATTTCTATTTTGTCTTTATATTTTTCTTTTGCTGATAAAACTGCATTCTCGTAGGCTTTCATTTTCTCGAAACTAAGACGATATTTAGGATCGAAATCCATAGGCGCATGTTCTGAAAATCCGAAGACTTTTGTATTTTGCTTTATCGCTTCTTCTATGTACATTTCTATCGTGCCTTGGGCATGATTACACTCTACAGTATGGTTATGTAAGTCAACAATCATTTTCATTCTCTCATTTATCTTATTTATGATATTATAGTGTTAAATAATTAATTTATAGAATCTTTATCATGGAGAAACATATATGACTCAAGAAGAATTAGATGCCTTAATGGACGGTGCAGCCGATGATATTGATGCACTTGATGATGTAGATTTGACAGAAGAAACACCTAATGAAGAAAGTGATATTTCAGACACTACTTCTGAAGAAGATGTATT
>JAFLJZ010000176.1 GCA_022712775.1 Sulfurimonas sp. | reverse complement strand
ATATGGCGGGCGAAGCATTGTTAATCTTTAATGATTCGAGTTTTAAAAATATTGCTAAACTGATGAAATATAAAGGTGAACTCAATGATAATCTTGAACTTGAGTTATTAATGGATATTGCCAGTATTATTGTTGGCTCTTGTCTACAGGGGATGTCGGAACAACTGCATATCAATTTAAGTCAAGGACACCCTGTAGTTTTAGGCCAACATGTTAAGATCCAAGAATTAATACAGAACAATGTTAAACATTGGAGCAAAACGCTTTCAATTGAAATTAATTATAAAATTGAAAATGAAGCAATTAATTGTGATTTGCTATTACTGTTTACCGAAGACAGTATCGCGCCCTTAAGAAAACGCTTAAGTTATATGGTTGAATAGAATGAGTAATAATATTGACCAATTAAAAGAGTTTCACTGGATGATGGATATGTTGCAGAACATTGATGTTGGGCTGGTTGTTTTGAATAAGAAAAATCAAATTCAATTGTGGAATTCTTTTATGGAAAATCATAGTGGGATTTTATCCAGCAATACTCGAAATAAAGATATTTTTGAGCTTTTTCCCGAAATAGAAAAAGATTGGTTTCAGCATAAAGTTGAATCAGTATTTCAACTTAAAACGAGGGCTTTTAGTATTTGGGAGCAGCGGCCTTATATCTTCAAATTTAAAAATTATCGACCGATCACCGGCATAGCCGAGTTTATGTATCAGAACACTTCAATTTTTCCTATTGTATCAACAACAGGAGAGGTCGATAACATTTGCATTATTGTTTACGATGTAACAGATGTGGCGGCTAACCGAACGGCTTTAAAGGACGCCAATATTAAATTAGAACAATTAAGTTAAATGGTTAATTGTGAAACGCAAAGGATATTATTTATCTCATTTCTTTGCCTAAGGTATATCTAACCGCATCCCTCAGATCTTCGTAATCGTATTCAGAAAGGCCTGCGAACTCTAATACTTTACTGCCAACTTTTTGCCATTCATAATCAACATCACATTGTGCCAATCTTTCAGGTAGATTGACCATGTCTTCAGCCATCTTTAATACGCTAAGTAATGTTTTTAGGGTTGGGTTTTCGATTGATTGGTCATCCAGAATCCGATCGACTGAGTGGTGATTTTTAACGGCTAAGCAGATGACCGGCGGTAAATTCCAAACGCGGGCAACTCGGTAACCAGCCGCAGCGTGATGAACGCCAAATTTGGCAAACTCTTCACTTGTAATTCTTCCATCTTCGCGGCTGTAGGAGAACTCAATGACCTCTTGGTAATTGTCGTACATGGATGCCAGGATAGGTACGCCACAATTATGGAATAATCCTAGGGTATAAGCTTCATCTGCAACGGCTAAATTTAGCTGCCGACAAATCGTTGAAGCGACTGTTGCGACCGATTGTGAAACTTCCCAAAATAGGTTCATGTCTAATCGAGTTTTTAAGTTTGACATCGATTTTCTTAATAACAGCGTCTTAATAATATCAACCACTCGGTCTAAACCAATCATGATAACGGCTTGTGGAATCGAGGATATTTTATCGGCTAAGCCAAAAGCGGGAGAGTTAACAACTTTAATGACTGCAGCACTAACGCCAGGATCGCTAGATATGATGTCACCGATCCGGTCTAAATCAGCTTCGCAATCTTTAATTTGATCGATTAAACCGGGCTGGGGAGGAATGTATATTCCTGAAATAGGATTAGTGTTAGACATTTTGCTTGGTTTTGAGCTAGACATATTTAGACCGCTATTAAAGAGGTTAAATGAATGGGCTCGGTGTAAGCCCAAATTCATAAAGTTCTAAATATAAATATAGTTGATGAAAGATGATTTTTAAATTTTATTGGTGATTAAGTTTCATCACTGGTTTGAGATTTAGTCTGCTTTTGTTCAATTTCTAAATAATCAACTCGTTGGAAACCTCGAGGTAATTTGTTTCCTCGGCGGCCTCTTTCTCCCCGGTAATGGGCTAGATCCGAAGGCTTTAGCCTAAAATATCGTTTTCCTGAATAAACCAGTAGAGACTCTTCTCTTGAAATAACAGCGATTGAGGCAACAAATTCCTCACGGAGTTTTAACTTAGGTGAAGGAATACCAATTATTTTATTGCCTTTACCTTTGGATAACTGAGGTAAATCAGAGATTGGAAAAACAAGCATCCGACCTTCATTTGATACGCTGACACAGAGTTGGTTTGCATAATCATCCACCTGGCGGGCAGGCAGTACTTTCGCGCCGGATGGTAAGCTTAATAATGCTTTACCATTTTTATTGCGAGTCATGGTGTCTTCAAACTTGCCAACAAAACCGTAGCCCGCATCGCTAGAAAATAAAAATTGCTGGTTATCGCCTGCCATAAGGGTATCAACAAATACGGAACCAGCGATTGGATTAAATCGCCCTGTTAGCGGCTCTCCTTGTCCACGAGCCGATGGCAAGTTATGTGCAAGTTGTGAGAAACTTCGCCCACTTGAGTCGATAAATATGACAGATTGATTACTTTTTCCTTGCGCTGAAGATCCGTAAGTATCCCCTGATTTATAATTAACGCTTGTCGGGTCAAGATCGTGGCCTTTGGCGCATCTAACCCAACCCATCTTCGACACAATCACGGTTACAGCTTCGCTGGGCATTAAATCTGATTCGGTAAGCGCTTTGGATTCATTTCTTAAAACCATCGGCGACATTCGTTCATCAGCAAACTCTTCGGCTGTTTGTTTAATTTCTTTTTTAACTAAGGTTTTAAGTCGTTGATCAGAGCTAAGAATTAATTCGAGCGATGTTTTTTCTTGTGCGAGTTCATCTTGCTCGCCTCGGATTTTCATCTCTTCTAATTTGGCTAAATGTCTTAACTTTAATTCTAAAATAGCTTCCGCTTGACGATCGCTAATTCCAAAATGTGCCATTAAAACAGGTTTTGGTTTGTCTTCTTCGCGAATAATTCGAATGACTTCATCGATATTTAAAAAGGCGATTAATAAACCATCTAAAAGATGCAAACGATCATCAACTTTTTCTAGTCGGGATTGCAACCTTCGTCGAGTTGTTTGGGTACGAAAAGTTAACCACTCATTTAAAAAGGGAACTAATCCTTTTACTCGTGGGCTGCCATCAATACCGATTACGTTCATGTTAACTCGATAGTTTCGTTCAAGATCCGTGGTGGCAAAAAGATGGTTCATTAGGCTTTCTATATCAACTCGATTAGAGCGCGGAACGATGACCAAGCGAGTTGGATTTTCATGATCCGACTCATCTCTCAGATCCGCTACCATGGGTAATTTTTTTGCTTGCATTTGAGCGGCTATTTGTTCAAGTATTTTTGACCCAGAAGCTTGATGGGGGAGACTATGAACAACAATGTCACCATCGTCCATTTCAAACACAGCTCTCATTTTTATGCTGCCACGTCCGGTCTGATAAATCTTAGCAATATCTTCTGCGGGAGTAATAATTTCGGCATTGGTGGGATAATCTGGCCCCGGAATTTTTTGCATCACCTCTTCAAGAGTGGCTTTTGGGTTCTCTAGTAAATGGATACAGGCAGCGGCGATTTCTTTAATATTGTGGGGAGGAATATCCGTCGCCATTCCAACGGCTATACCGGTTGTTCCATTAAGTAATAGGTTAGGAAGTCTTGCGGGTAGTACTTTTGGTTCATTTAACGTGCCATCAAAATTAGGCGTCCACTCGACAGTACCAAGCCCTAGTTCTGACAGGAGAACGTTGGCGTAACCAGATAAACGAGATTCAGTATATCGCATGGCTGCAAACGACTTGGGATCATCCGGCGCTCCCCAATTCCCTTGGCCATCGACTAATGGGTAACGATAAGAAAATGGTTGCGCCATTAACACCATCGCTTCGTAACAAGCACTATCACCGTGAGGATGAAATTTACCGAGTACGTCACCAACGGTTCGAGCTGACTTTTTAAATTTAGCCGTGGATTTTAAGCCTAACTCACTCATCGCATAAACGATACGACGTTGCACCGGTTTAAGCCCATCACCAATATGAGGTAATGCACGATCCAAGATCACGTACATCGAATAATTGAGATAGGATTTTTCTGTAAAATCAGCGAGCGATTGTTGCTCGACACCTTCAAAATTTAATTCCATAGTTTTTCTTATGTCGTTTTCATTTAAGTATGTTTGTCCAGTTCAAAATAGAATAAAGTTTAAAACCTTAATCTATTTTAACCATTCCACCTTTTTCTTCAAGCCATGATTTACGATCGGCAGCCCGCTTTTTATTCAATAACATATCCATCATTTCAAAGGTTTCTTCTTCAGATTCAACCGTTAATTGAACAAGGCGTCTGGTATCTGGAGCCATGGTTGTTTCTCGTAATTGTTTTGGGTTCATTTCACCCAAGCCTTTGAAGCGTTGAATGTTAATTTTGCCGCGTTTTTTTTCTGCTTCAATGCGGTCTAAAATGCCTCTTCTTTCATCTTCGTCGAGTGCGTAATAAACATCTTTACCAATATCAATTCGATAAAGAGGAGGCA
>JAFLJZ010000278.1 GCA_022712775.1 Sulfurimonas sp. | reverse complement strand
TGATGGGGTTAAAGGAAATGTAGTTAGGAATTGGACTAAGGGAGATTCTTTTACTTCAAATATTATGACACAAAACTGGATGAAAATTACAGGTTATTTTAGTAATGGAATATGGAATAAATCTAAAGATGAGCTTTGGATAAAAAAAGAAAATATAATAAAAAGATAAACAGATGAAAAAAATTTTAATCATAAGTGATGGAGATGTTGGTGCTCATTTTATTCAAAGAGTTTCAGAGACCTATTCAAGTGAAAATCAATACTATGTGATAGAACTTAAAGCAAGAAAATATGAAGATATTAATCCTGCGCGTTTTAAATTTTATGAATTTGATCCTACTAGTTTATATAAATTGTCGAATCTTTTAAAAATGGATTTCTTACAAATTGTTATAGCAATGGATAAACAAATAGATGTTGAGAACACTATCAAAAATATTCGTACAATGAAAAAACAACTTCGAATCACTGTTTTAAACCAATGGAAACTAGAAAATGAAGATTCCAATATTGTCTTAGTAAATTCAAAAGAGATTCTATCTTCACGGCTTTTAGATTATTTGCCAAATGTTCCTGTTATCGCTCAAAATGTAGGAATTGGTGAGGGTGAAATAATGGAAGTTATGGTTCCTTTTGGTAGCTCTTTTGTATACAGGCACATAGGTGTAATTGAGCAAAAAAATTGGCGGATTGTAGCGATATATCGAAATAGAAAACTCGTTATGCCTTCAAGAAGGCGTATGATTCAACCAAATGACCTTTTAGTTTTAGTAGGCGACCCTGCTGTTTTAAAATCTGTATACCGTGCAATTAAGCGAGAACTTGGGCAATTTCCAGAGCCTTTTGGATCAAATCTATTGCTTTACATAGACATGAACCTTGTGAATCATTCAACTATAGGTGAGTTTATTAGACGAGCTATTTTTGTACATCAAAAGTTTAATCATGATTTAATCATTAAAGTTGTAAATCCAGGAAATATAGAGCTTATTCAAAAAATAAAAGATTTGAAAACTGATAATATTATTGTTGAAATTGAGTACGATAGCGTTAATTTAAAAGAGAAGTTTTTTAATGATATAAAATCGCATCATATCGGTTTAGTAATTGTCTCACAAGATATTTTTTATTCACATCACGCGAGAAGTATGCTTTATGAAGCGCATGTTCCAGTTTTAAAGATTTCAGAAAAAAGTTTTTCTAAGGTTAAAGATGTGGCGCTTATTTTAAGTGATAACCGTGATTTAGAAAAAATTTCTTCTAATATTTTTGATATTTCGGAGCAGATGGGCTTTAATATTGAAATTTATAATTATCTCAAAGAACATCAAAAAGACAAGGAGCAAGTTGTTGAACATTATTATAATCTCTCAACAATTTTTTCGAAGTCTATTAAGGTTATTAAAGATAATGAAAATCCGATAAGAACGCTAAAACAAAAGGAGACTTTTATTCAAATTCTTCCATTTACACATAAGTTGACAGCACGACGAATTTACTCTTTATTTTCAACAGACAATGAAGTTTTATACCATAGACTTGATGATTATCATCAGATATTTATTCCGGTT
Organism: Sulfurimonas sp.; assembly: GCA_022712775.1. Next base: position 8,056 of record JAFLJZ010000278.1, on the reverse strand, counting down.
CAATTATAAACCTTTCTTTTAGCGATTCCTTAGTTTAAATTGAGTATTATATATCTAATTAAATTTTGGATATATAATGACTGTAAACATCCCTCTTAAAAAAGTAATCGATAACTCATACGATATAACAATAGACACAATTCCAACTATACATTTTGATACAAAAGTAGCTATTGTTACAAATCCAACAATCTCAAAACTTCATCTTGATTTTTTACTAACTAAGATTAGTGCTAAAGAGTTACACATAATTACTGTGCCAGACGGTGAAGAGTATAAAAATCAAGAAAGCATTGATATTATTTTAGAATCTATGTTTGAGCATCGTTTTAACCGTAAGTCAATGCTTATTGCTTTTGGTGGTGGCGTTATTGGTGATATGACGGGATATGCTTCGAGTATTTATCAAAGAGGGATTGATTTTATTCAAATCCCTACTACACTTCTTTCTCAAGTGGATGCAAGTGTTGGTGGTAAGACTGGAATGAATAACAAATATGGAAAAAATCTTATAGGTGCTTTTCATCAACCTCAAGCAGTTTATATAGACCCAAACTTCTTAACAACCTTACCACCCCGTGAATTTTCTGCAGGTGTAGCCGAGATTGTAAAGATGGCAGTAACTTTTAACAAAGGTTTTTTTGAATTTTTAGAATCTGCAAATTTGAATGATGCTGAGATTTTACAAGACTGTATTAAACAGGCTGTGCAAACAAAGGCCGGCGTAGTGGCACAAGATGAAAAAGAACATGGGATTCGTGCAGCTTTAAACTATGGACATACCTTTGGTCATGTTATTGAAAATGAAACAAAATATAAAAAATACCTTCATGGTGAAGCTGTAGCAATCGGTATGGTAATGGCAAATAACACTTCGGTTAAAATGGGTTTAATGTCTAGCTCAGAAGCCTTGAGAGTAAGAAAGTTGTTGGAAAAATATAATTTACCAACAGGGTATAAGATTGAAAATAGTACGAGTTTTTATGAAACTTTTTATTTAGATAAAAAGAGTTCTGATTCTGCGATTACCTTTATTTTACCTCTTGGAATTGGTGATGTTAGAATCACAGATACTTGTGACAAAGAAGTCATTTTATCTGTTTTAGCTGAGATGGGAGAGAGTTGATGCAAAAAATATTCATCTTAATCTTTATTCTTTGTGTATCACTTTTTGCAGAAAACAATAGTACAGTTCTTGATGAAAATATTACACAAGCCCCATTAACGCTTGAAATGGCAAATAAAAAAATGGAAGAAGAAAGAGAATATAGAATTGAAATTTATCTTTCTAGGCTTGAAGAAATAGAAAAAATAGTTACCAAAGAAAAGGTTTGGATGAAGAGTTATGCTTCGTATCTAACATCTTTAGACATTAGAAAAAAGCTAGATAAGATTAAAAAAAGAATTAAATTTTTAGAAAAAAATGGAAATTCTATAAGTGATTTAGATGAGTTAAATGCTTTGATTTCAAAAGAAAAAATTCTTGCATCGCAGATAGAAAAGTTAAAAGAAAGGGGTACTGCACCATTTTCAAGGTTACTTACGCCTCCTGAGATAGAAGAAAGATCTGAGATTTCTAATCCTTTAGATATTTTCACAGGTATTTCACTTATTAAAACACAAAATTCTTATTTAAATGATTATATTTCTAAAAAAGAGGAGCTTCTTGAACTCATTGTTTTGTTGCGTAAAGAGATAGTTATTTATGAAGATATTAAAAAGATAGATTCTCAACAAAAGCATAGCGAGGGATTAAATCTCAAGCAAAAACAACTTAATAGATTTGAAACAGCCCTTGATACAATGACGGTTACTTCAGAGGTGTATCAAGAAAGATTGGAAATTATTGAGTTAAATATTAATAAAGATATTGAAAAACAAGTATATCGACTTATGAATATTGGAATAATTATTTTAGTTTTATTTCTATTTTTCTTTTTATTAAAACTTATGGTGAAAAAATACATTAAAGATAATGAACGATTTTATATGGCAAATAAAATCATCACTTTTACAAATGTTACATTTATTATTATAATTATCTTCTTTAATTATATTGAAAATGTAAGTTATTTAGTAACTATTTTAGGTTTTGCATCTGCGGGTATCGCTATTGCTATGAAAGATTGGTTTATGAGTATTTTAGGATGGCTTGTAATTGTTTTTGGTGGTAGCATCCATGTGGGTGATAGAATCCGTGTTCTGATGGATGGAACAGAATATGTAGGGGATGTTATGGATATATCCCTTCTTCGAATGACAGTATTTGAAGATATTACGCTGACATCTGTAAGCGTAAACCGAAGAGCTGGAAGAATAATATTTATACCAAATAATTATATATTTACACATATGATTGCAAATTATGCACATCATACTCTTAAAACTGTCTGGGATGGTATAGAAATTACCGTTACCTTTGATTCTAATCATAAAAAAGCGATGCATATAGCAAAAGAGGTGTCTCGAAAATATTCAAAAGGATATACTGACATCACTCGAAAACAGTTAAATAAACTCCGAAGTCATTATAGTCTTAAAAATACAAATGTGGAACCTAGGATTTTTTCTTTTATAGCAGATAACGGTATTGTTATAGATACATGGTATTTAACAAATGCTTATGCCACATTGACATTAAGAAGTGTTATATCGGTAGAGATAGTAGAAAAATATAATGAAGAAGAGGATATAACTATAGCATACCCAACACAAAAATTACATTTAGAATCATTAAGAAAAAAACCACCTTTTGATGGAAATGAAGTTATATAAATGAAAAAGGTTTATTTTAAAACTTTTGGTTGTCGCACAAACTTATATGATTCGCAAGTAATGATGAGTTCTATGAAAGAGTACGAGATTACAGAAAATGAGATGGAAGCTGATTCTATAGTTATAAACTCCTGTACAGTCACAAATGGGGCTGATACGCATGTACGGTCATACATTAGCCATATAGAAAAAACATCAAAAGCAAAGGTATTTCTAACTGGTTGTGGGGCGCATACAAAGGGTGAAAAGTTACTCAAAGAAAAGAGAGTTCATGGTGTGTTTGGACAAAGTGAAAAAGTTAAAATAGATACGATGCTCAGAACTACTAAACCTTTTTACAATCCAGGAGACCTGAACCATATCGATGACGTAATAGTTGATGATTTTATCGGTAAGAGTAGGGCGTTTATCAAGATTCAGGAAGGATGTAATTTCCGATGTTCGTATTGCATTATTCCTTTTGTGCGTGGTGATGCTCGGAGTATGGATGAGGGGATAATTTTAGAACAAATTTCAAGACTTGCACTCAATGGCTTTGGAGAATTTGTTCTAACAGGTACAAATGTTGGAAGTTACGGGCAAGATACTTCAACATCTTTAGCTTCGCTGATGAAAAAAATAGCACAAGTTCGAGGTGTTCGAAGAATCAGACTTGGAAGTGTTGAACCTATTCAAATTACAGATGATTTCTTAGAAATACTTGATGAGCCATGGTTAGAAAAACATCTTCATATAGCGCTCCAACATACTTCACCAACAATGTTAAAAAAGATGAACAGAAGAAATGTATACAAGCAAGATAAAGAACTTTTTGAACTCTTAGCAGACAAAGGTTTTGCAGTAGGAACTGATTTTATAACAGGGCATCCTGGTGAGAGTGAAGAGATTTGGTTAGAAGCAATGAAAAATGCCCAAGATTTACCCCTTACACACTTACATTCTTTTTCTTATTCTTCAAGAGATGGAACACCTTCGGCTATAATGAAACCAGAAGTAAATGGTAAATTAGCTAAAAAGAGATTACATGAAATAGAAGCTCTTGTTAAGACAAAAAATTATGCCTTTAGAAAAGCTTTTAAAGGTGAACTTGAAGTTTTGATAGAAAGTGAAAAAGATGGTCTTTATCATGGGTATGACCAACACTTTAACAAGATTATCGTTGAATCAAAAGAAGACCTACTCGGCAACTGGATAAATATTTCAAATTACGAAGTAAGAGAGGAGACTAACTATGCTAAGCTCTAAAAACAACAGGGTAGCACTTTATATATCGGCATTTTTTGTTTTTGCACTTGTTCTTTTTGCAATTTTAAGAGATAACTCTGAGGATATTACCCTAAGTGAGGCAACAAGCCTCTTGCATGGAAATGAAGTTGTTAAGGTTATCGCAACTAAAAAGCATATGTACCTAAAAACAAACAATGAGATGTATAAAATTGCTTCTTCTCAAGTTACTCCAAGAATGTTTATTAACCATAAGGTTGAAGTTGATAGTGGCTCAAACGTTGTTGTGTATATTTTGATTTTTATTATTCTTGCTGGAATTGGTTCTTTACTTTTTAGATGGTTCCAAAAGAGAGATGATACTTTTTTTACTTCCACTTCAAAGGCTACTAATGCTAGTCCTAACAGTGAGTTAAGTGCTAAAATAGAACCTATAACGAGTGATGTTACATTCTCAGACATTGGTGGAATCTCCGATGTGAAAATGGAACTTGAAGAGATTATAGACTTTATGAAAAATCCAAAAAGATATAAAAACTTTGGAGCAAGAATGCCTAGAGGTGTTCTTTTAGTAGGACCTCCTGGTGTTGGGAAGACTATGATAGCAAAGGCTGTAGCACATGAGGCTAAGGTTCCATTTTATTATCAAAGTGGTGCTTCTTTTGTTCAGATTTATGTTGGAATGGGAGCAAAAAGAGTTCATGAGCTTTTTGTCGCGGCTAAAAACAACTCACCTTCGATTATTTTTATTGACGAGATAGATGCTGTTGGTAAAAAAAGAGATGGACAAAGAAATGATGAAAGAGAAGCTACACTCAATCAACTCCTAACAGAGATGGATGGTTTTGAGGGTTCAAGTGGTGTTATCGTAGTAGCTGCTACAAATAAGATAGATGTTCTTGATTCCGCTCTGCTTCGTGCAGGTAGATTTGATAGAAGAATCTTTGTTGAACTTCCAACAAAAAGAGAAAGACAGTCGATTCTTTCAAAGTATTTAGTAAAAGTACCACATGAAGTAGATGTTAAAGCAGTTGCAAATATGACAACGGGATTCAATGGAGCCTCACTTGCAGCACTTGTAAATGAAGCAGCTCTGCTTTCACTTCGTCAGCATGATTTCCAAGTTACAATAGAGCATTTTCATCAGGTAAAAGACAAGGTTATGTTTGGTAAGAAAAAACTCCAAATTTTAAATGATAAACAAAAACGTTATCGTGTAACGTACCAAGCAGGAAAGGTTGTGAGTGCTACGCATTTTGATTTTTCGTTTGAAAAACTGATGTTATCAAACGAAAAACTAACTCCTACTATAGATGAATCACTTATCAAGCATGAGTTAGAATCGCGAATAAAAATGCTTTTAGCTGGAATGGTGGCTTGTGATATAAAGTACAAAGAACATAGCTCTAACGCCAAAAATGATTTAGATGAAGCAAAAGAGTTAATATCCAAAATGTTAAATGAGTATGGAATGGGAAAAACATTAATGTTCTCCCAAGAGGAAGAAGAAGTAGTTATGAATAGGCTCTATGGTGAATGTGCTGAGATGATTGCTTCTATAAGTAATGTGATGGAAAAGGTTGAAGAAATTCTTCATGAGCGAGAAAGCATTACAAAAAGTGAAGTTCAAAAGTATTTAGATGAAGTTTTATAGCGGTTTTTCTCTTAAAAATGAAGAATATTTATTTGTAGAGTTTATAAAAGATTCTGCATACACGATATGTGGCTTTAGTTATGGAGCCATTAAGGCTTTTGAAGAAGTTAAGCAAAGATTAGAATCAGGAAAAAGAGTAGATACACTTCAACTTTTTTCACCTGCTTTTTTTCAAACAAAGTCAGCTAAATTTAAAAGGCTGCAAAGTCTCGCTTATACAAAGAGTAAAGATAAGTATCTTCTTTCATTTTTACAAGCCTGCTTTAGTCCGTATGAAAAACAAGATGTAGAGCAAATGCAAACTAGCCAAGAAGAGTTAGAAGAGCTTTTAGGATATGAATGGGTACTGAGTGATTTAAAAGCTTTAGAGGACAGGGGTGTAGTTATAGAAGTGTATTTAGGTGGTAAAGACGCCATTGTTGATTCACTATCTGCTAAAGAGTTTTTTACCCTTGTTTCGACGGTAACATATATAAAAGATGCAAATCATTTTTTGCAAATACAATAAGGAAATAAATACATGTCAGAAATAAAGATAGGTGTAATAACAGCGAGTGATAGAGCAAGTAAAGGGATATATGAAGATATATCTGGAGTTGCGATTCAAGATACAATGAAAGACTATTTAAAAAGTCCGTTTGAAATAGTTTACAGATGTATTCCTGATGAACAAGACATTTTAGAAGCTACTATGAAAGAGTTATGTGACGAAGCACGATGTTGTTTAGTTGTTACAACTGGTGGAACTGGTCCAGCACTTCGTGATGTTACGCCTGAGGCAACTGAAAACGTATGTGAGAAGATGATGCCAGGTTTTGGTGAGTTAATGCGTCAAGTAAGCTTACAGTATGTTCCAACTGCGATTTTATCTCGTCAGACAGCAGGGATTCGAGGGAAGTCTTTAATCATCAATCTTCCAGGAAAACCAAAGTCGATTCGTGAGTGTTTAGATGCCGTTTTTCCAGCTGTTCCTTACTGTATAGACTTAATTGAAGGTCCATTTCTTGAAGCAAATGAAGATGTTATAAAAGTGTTTCGTCCTAAACAAAAATAAGGTAATTATTTTTAAATAATATACCAATAGATACTTTTTTAGCAGTGAATTATTGGCTTATTTTAGGTATTATAAATCAAAAAATAATAAGAGGAAACATTATCAGTAAATTAGAAAATCATCATTCAGAAAAGTATAATGTTATTGAACTATTTGCAGGTGCTGGTGGTTTAGCTTTAGGGTTGGAACAAGCAGGATTTAATACTAAAATTACTATTGAAATTAACAAATGGGCAACTAAAACTCTATTGAAAAATAGACCAAATTGGAATGTAGTACAAGAAGATATTACCAAAATTTCAGAAAATGGAATAAAAGGCTATTTAAAAGATAATCAAGAAATAGATTTATTATCAGGTGGCTATCCTTGCCAATCGTTTAGCTATGCCGGTAAAAAGTTAGGGCTAGAAGATACCAGAGGAACTCTTTTTTCAGATTTTGCAAAAATCTTAAAAGAAATAAAACCAAAAATGTTTTTAGCTGAAAATGTAAAAGGTTTGGCAACTCATGACAAGGGAAAAACATTACAAGTAATGTTGGATGTATTTGAAGAAGTTGGTTACCACATTAATTATAAAGTTTTAAACTCACTAGACTATGGTGTTGCTCAAAAAAGACAAAGAATTTTAATAATTGGAACAAGAAAAGATATTAAAGAAAAAATTGGTGTTGATTACACTTTTCCTAAACCATATAAAAATCAATTAGTTTTAAAAGATATTTTAAAGAATGTTCCACATTCCCCATGTGCAACATACAATGATAAAAAAAAAGAAATTTTGAAATATGTCAAACCTGGTGGTTGTTGGAGAGATTTACCTGATGATATAGCTAGAGAATATATGAAAACTACTTATTTTATGGGTGGAGGAAGAACTGGTATAGCAAGAAGATTATCGTGGGATGAGCCAGGATTAACTGTTTTATGTACGCCAGCTCAAAAACAAACAGAAAGATGTCACCCTGATGAATTAAGACCATTTAGTGTTAGAGAAAATGCTAGAATTCAATCTTTTCCAGATGATTGGATTTTTGAAGGTTCTATTGCTGAACAATATAAACAAATTGGTAATGCAGTCCCTGTAAATATGGCAAAAGAAGTAGGACTTTCAATAATTAAATATTTAGATAAATTAAAAGAGGTAAAGAAAATGAGAGAATATAATTTAAATTTCATAAGTGATGTAGATTTATTTAACCACGTGAAAGAAACAATAGAAAAATATAGATTCAAAATTAATTTAAAAGAATTCAATAAAAATTTAATTGACCCAATCAAATTAACATTTGATTCTAAAATTTACGGAAAAACGATAGAAGATATTATTGAATCAGAATCAATAAGACAA
>JAFLJZ010000175.1 GCA_022712775.1 Sulfurimonas sp. | reverse complement strand
GAATTTTCTTTCATATACTCGCGACTAATATTATCCATACTTAATTTTGAGAAGCCATAAACATTTTGAGGAGACTCTCTTCCAACCCTTTGAGGAGACTCGGCGTTACCATAAGTAGCAGCTGAAGAAGCGTATATCATGTTCGCATTATGTGAAACTGCCAAATTTAACAAATCTTTATATGCATTAACATTAGTTTTAATCATCAAGTCTTGTTCAAGTGCAGTAGTATCAGAAATGGCAGCTTCATGAAAAATGTAATCAAATTTATATTCCACTTCAAGAGAGAGTAATAAGTCTTTGTTATTTATGTCTCCACTTATAATTTCACCATTAAAACCTAACAGGTTCTTGAAGTGCCCAAAACTCTTAAGGTTTCCATTGGAAAGTGTTTCTCCGCTTCGAAAACTATCTAATATAACAACCTTAGCATTAGGATGATTATTTTGAAAGTAAAATGCTAAATTTGAACCAATAAATCCAGCTCCGCCAGTTATTAAAATTGTTTTATTTTTTAAATCGTCGTTAATATACTTCATTTAGGCATCCATATCTCTTTAATTTAATTTAATAATACACTAAAATCCATTAACAAGTATTTAAGACTTGTCTCACTATAATTAAGACGAAAAATAATTCTAAGGAAACAAAATGAAAAAAATCGTAATCGCTTCAATCGCTACATTAGCACTAGCAACAGCTTCAATCGCAGCAGTAAACGCAAAAGGATGTACTTCTTGTCATGGTGCAGATTGGTCTAAAAAAGCTCTTGGAAAATCCCTAGATGTATCTCAAATGACTCACAAAGAAATCGCTGATTCATTAATTGGTTACAAAGATGGTACTTATGGTGGTCCAATGAAAGGTCTTATGAAAGGTCAAGTAGCTAAATATTCTAATGCTGATTTAGAAGCGTTCGCTCAAACAATAGGTAAATAATATCTGGCACTAAATGCCGATGCCCCTGTCGCTAAAGCGTAAATGGGGTACTAATTATAGACCTGTTATTCGGGTCTATAATTTTTCTTTAACTCTTCCCTTTTTCTTTGTAACTCTGCGGCATCATTTAATTCATCTTCACCATCATACTTCGTAGCATTTCGAAACTTTTCATCATCATCAAACTGACCATTTTTAAGAGCCCAAATAAACCCAAATAGTGCTATTGAACCTAAAAATATAGATACGCTCATCATCATTACTATTACCCAATCATCCATTTTAATCCTTATTCCATTTATATCTAATTCTCATTGAGTTTCCAACAACAAGCAAAGAGCTCACACTCATAGAGATTGCCGCAACGAGTGGAATCACATATCCCGCCATTGCCAAAGGTATAGTAACCGCATTATAAACTAATGAAATTCCTAAATTTTGTTTAATAAGAGCATATGTTGTTTTTGAAATTTTAAATGCATCTTCAAGAGAAGACAATGAATTATGTAGTAAAACAACATCGCTTATATCAACTGCAATATCACTTCCACTTCCCATTACGATTCCTATATCAGCCTGTGCTAAAGCTAAAATATCATTTACCCCATCGCCAACCATAACTACTGTTTTATTTTCATTATGCAGTTTCTCTATATACTTAGATTTATCTTCTGGTGTCTGCTGAGCATAATATTTTGTTATGCCCAATTCTTGTGCTATTTTTTTCGCAGTTTTTTCATTGTCACCTGTTAACATAACAATATCTATATCTCTGCTATAAAAAGATTCTATTACTTCTCTCGCATTTTCTTTGATAGTATCGCGTAATTCATACATAGCTACAATTTCTCTATCTATCACAAAATAAAATACTGTATTGTCACTCTCTATGGTGCTCTCTAACGAATACTTGTGTAGTAATGAAAGGTTTCCTCCAATTACTTCTATATTCTTATATTTAGCTGTGATTCCAGAGGCAGGAACCTGAATATAGTCATCTAATATATATTCCTTGTCAACTGAACTACTTAAGTACTCTTTTATTCCTCTAGAGACTGGATGATTTGATGATTTAACTAATGAATACAAAATATCTCTATCAAACTTTTTGTAAATATGTTCTTGAACTACTTCAGGCTTTCCTACTGTTAAAGTACCTGTTTTATCTAAGACTAAGGTATCTACCTTTGCCATTGTTTCTAGTTGGGCAGCTTCTTTAAAAAGTATTCCTCTTGAAGTTCCTAAACTTAGTCCTACTAAAGTAGCTACTGGAGTAGCAAGAGCAAGAGCACAAGGACAAGCGATTACTATAACCGATATCCCTATCATAAAAGAAACCTCAAAACTATGTGGCCATAACCACCACACAAAAAATGTTACAAAAGCTAAACCTAAAATAATAGAAGAAAAATGTTCAGATAATCTATTTGCTAATTCTTCAATCCGTGGTTTTTTATTTAATGATGATTCTAAAAGTGTCACAAGAGAAAATAGAGTTGAATGCTCAAAGTCTTTAGTTGCTCTAAAATGAATATTAGCATCTATGCTTACAGTCCCACTAATTACGCTATCTCCTAAGCGTTTAAAAAGTGGTTCACTCTCACCTGTTAAGTTAGATTCATTAAAAGAACCCTCTCCTTTAATTATTTCACCATCAAGTAAAACTTTTTCTCCTGAAGATACAACAATAGTATCACCTACTTGTACATCACCTATCTTGCATGCAACTATTTTTTCATTTTTAACAATATTTACTTCGCTAGGAATTTGTTTCCCTAAAACATCTAAAGTATCTGCAACATTTTTCTTACTTAAAATTTCTAAAAACTTTCCAATTAATACAAAGGTAATAATCATACTTACAGAATCAAAATAAGCTTCTCCAAGTTCAAATACGGTTATATAAATAGAATAAATATAGGTTAAAAATGCACCCGTTGCAACTAATATGTCCATATTAACCACTTTGTTTTTTATGCCATAATAAGCACCACGAAAGAATATCCATCCACTATAAAATAGAACTGGAGTGGAGAGAATCCACTCAGCAGTATTCATAATATTTTTCATACTCTGCGTCATACCTGTAAAGTAACCTGCATACTGTGCTACTGCTATCATCATTATATTCATAGATGCAAATATTGCTACTGACATGCGTTGATAATATTCTTTTCGCTTCGCATTTGCATGTGCTTCTTGTATATCCGAATCATATGCAAATGCATTATAACCAATAGCTCGAATCATATCTATAATCTGAGATAATTTTACAAGTTCATCTACCCAAATAACAGTTGCTTTATTGCTACTAAAATTAATACTCGCTTCTAAAACACCATCCATCTTTTGTAATGCTTTTTCATTTAACCAAACACAGGCAGAGCAATAAATCCCTTCTATTATTAAAGATACTTCACTGAAGCCATCTTTATTAACTTTAACAAATTTATCATAAAAAGATGTAGCATCAAAATTAGAAGAATTTTCATATTGACTTGGGGGAGGTTTTAGAGTTCTTACATCTGCTTTATCATAAAAACTATCAAAGCCTGCTTCATTTAAAAGATGAAAAACACCTTGACAACCCTTACAGCAAAAATAATATGTAAGTTCTTTACTTTGATCTTCTTCTTTGATTAAATAAGATTCTTCAAATTCTAAATGGCAATGTGTACATGCAATATTATTCGACAACTTCAAAAATTCCTTTTGCTTTATTCTTAACTAGCTTACTCCAATGCTCTACATGTCCATTCATACAAATATAGACACCATATTTATCTATCGCCTTTGCAAAACCAATTGCCATACCAATATTTAAACTAGCTTCTACTTTATCGATTACGAATGGTTTCATTGAACCAACTAAAATAATTTTTCTATCTTCAAACACCTCAGACAAAAATTCAGCTGTTATATTCATAGTATCTGTCCCGTGAATTATAATAAATGTATCATCATCAGATTCCATGATAATACTTGCTATCATTTTCATATCATTCATATCCATTTCCAAACTATCTTTGTAGATAACACCTGCAAGATCATAATTAAAGTTACATGATTTTAATATTTTTAAAATTGTATTATTGTCATATGGAACTTCTAGGTCACCATTTTGTTTGTTATACCGCTTATTTAAAGTTCCACCACTATTTAGTATTAACATAATCTATTCCCATATATATTTTAATTTTGAAACTATTTTAGTTGCTTTTGATTCTCTAACACTTCCATTTTCATCAAAAAGGTAAGTTTCTTTGAGACCTGCATTAATACCAGCTTCAATATCTCTTTCTTTATCACCAATTATAATAGATTTCTCAAGATTAATGTTAAATTCTTTTTGTGCCTGAAGTAACATACCTGCTTCTGGCTTTCTACATGAACAAGCACCTGATAAAGAAGGATGATGTGGACAATGATATACTTTTGAAATAATTATATTATTATTAGCAAATTCACCAATCATCCAAGAAGTTAATTTTGAAAAATCATTTTGTGAGTAATATCCTCTAGCAATTCCTGATTGATTAGTTACAACAAATATCTTATAACCATTATCTTGATAGTACTTCGACAATTCAATAATACCATCAATAAATTCAAAATCTTCTATTTTATAAAGGTACTCTTTTTCAACATTAATTACACCATCCCTATCTAAAAAAAGTGCTTTAATCATCTACGACTTGCTAACACCATCTGCAAAGATTTCTTTTTCTATAATATCACAAATTATATGTCCAATTAAAATATGAGATTCTTGTATACGAGGTGTTGAATCTGATGGAACGATTAGAGATATATCAGCTAATTTTGCCATTTCTCCACCATCTCTACCTACTAAGGCAATAGTCATTATATTTTTCTTTTTTGCAACCTCAAATGCTTTTACGATATTAATAGAATTA
>JAFLJZ010000174.1 GCA_022712775.1 Sulfurimonas sp. | reverse complement strand
ACTTTAGCTAAGTCTGCTTTATTTTTTTGGGATTTTCGACTTAAACTCTCTACAACACTTTGTAAACCGTCAATTCTTTCTCGAAGTGATTCAACTTCATATGCTTGATTATTACTTTTAACTGAGATTTTATTGAGATTTTTTTTGTTTTGAAGAACTGTTCTTTCACTTGATGTTAAACCATAGGGAGAAGGATTATCTAAGTTACCAGCACCAAACGCAGAAGGTTGGGCAGCAACTAAAGAGGTAATAGCTACAAAAATTGTAGCTAGTATAGTTCTATTCATAAATTATGGAAGAAGTGAAAAATCTACGCGACGGTTTTTTGCCCAACAATCTTGAGTTTTATCATTACAAGTTGGATTACTTTCACCATAACTTACCATAGTGATTTTACTTGCATCAACACCGTGAGCAACGAGAGCTTTTTTAACAGAATCAGCTCTTTTTAAACCTAGTGCAAAGTTATATTCATCACTTCCCCACTCATCACAATTACCTTCTAGTTTAATATTGTACATTGAAGCAGCTTCTTTAGCAACATTTGCATCAGCCGCTACACCTGTTTGCATTTCAGTAGTAATTGTAAACTCATCAAATGCAAAATATACAGAACCTAGCTTTCCTTCAAGTTCTGACATACTGTTTGTGCTAGATTGTACCACAGCGTTATTAGGGTTCACTACTTCTTGCTTTACAGCTTCAACTTCTTTAACAGTCTCGTTATTTTTAGAATCATCTACCACAGGAGCCTTATCACTACAACCACTAAAAACTAAAAGTGCTGTTACAACACCAGTAAGTACTATATTTTTCATATTTCATTTCCTCTATTGTTATAAAATTTTAATTATTATACCAAATTAAATATTAATAATCTATTCTTTGATAACTTTATTTTTGTTTTTATTATACTTTTACCAATCCATTGACTGTAGTTTTCCATGTTTAAGAGGAAATAAGTAGTTCTTATTATAGTTTAATCTAATAATACCTATAGAACTCTGTGCCTTATAATTTTTAATAAATAAAATTGCATCTCCATCTTTTGAAAATCTTGGAAATTCATTGACACCCGTTGCTGTTAATCTTCTAATAAAATCTGTTTTTGTTGAAATTAAATGTAAATTAAATGTATTTGATGAAAAAGCATTTGAACTCTCTCTTGCCTTGTACACTATGTATTCATTATGTGCGCTACATGCAGCATTACTTTTCCCATAATAAAGCATCTGCTCAACTTCATCAGTTCCAAGTTTTTTAGAAAATAAGTTTGGGTAACCAAGTCGATTAGATATAAACACTATATTCTTGTTGTCAACAAACTGCCCATTAACATCAATTCCACCATAGTTGGTAATCTTAGAATATTTTGTACTCGCCACATCATAAAGATAAATATCAGGTTGTCCTTTAGGAGCCATTGTTAATAAAATTTTCGAGGAATCATTACTTACATCAGAACATATTAGCATCCCATCAGAAGAAAGAAGAGTTTTGCTGACTCCTAATTTGATATCAACCATTTTTAAAGTTGGTTTTGCCCCATCAAGAGAGGTATAATAAAACTTACTTTGTTCTTTATTTGCCCATTTAGGAAATACATTAAACCCCCCACTAACAACAACATGTTGGTATGCAAGTGTATAATCAGAGATAACTAACTCTGTTTTTTTAGATGCTGTAACCCGTGCAAAAATAACTTTTCTCTTCATCCATGCAACAGATGGCTCACCCATAAATTCATTTATGTCATACGCTATAGCATGCGATATAAACATATAAAATTCTTTTTTCTTAATCTTATAATTTTTACTAAGTACTTCTGTTGAATCCTTTAATAGCTTCATATTCACTACAAAAAAACCATTATCATCTTCTAATACTCTATAACGAAGAACATAGTTCATATCTTTATTTTCTACAACTACATCACTAGCATCATATTCTGTTTTACGATAGTGTCTATCTACATTAAAAAGTGAAATAACATTAAGGTCAGCGATGAGTGCCTTATAAAATACAAGTTTAAAAGTATCTGTATAACTCTGAGAACTTTCTTCTACCGCTATAGATGGTAAAGATTCTACTTTTTTAATCACTTCTATAGTTGCATCATTCCCAAACGATAATGCTACAACAAATAGCCAAGTAAATAATATTTTCATTTATGTCCTTTATTTATCCGAAGTAATATTAACAATAGTATTAAAAGATTTATTATTAGGATTTATGGGGAATAAAACACCTAGTAGTCTATCTTTTATATTGTCACATTCTTTATTTAATGCTTGATTCGAAGAATATGTTAATATCCTAAAATCCAAGACTTTTCCAATTGCACTTAACTCAATCATAGCCTTAACAGTATGACCTTGTGAATTCTCTGGTGGTCGAAAGTGTTTATAAACAATTGCTTGAATTTTAGCTAAATATTCATTAACTTCATCACCTGTGGAGCTCTTTTTATCTGTGGTATCTGTTATATCAGTTTCAATATTTTGAATAACTTCAGAGATGGATTTTTGTGTATTTTTCTTGCTCGTTTTAATCTTTTTCTGAATTAATTCTAATCTTTTATTATCAGTTTTTTCTTTCTTTTTCATAGTTATATCTTTTGTCCACACATCACTAAAAAGATCACCAATATCTACTTCTTTTGTTTCTTCTATTACTTCTTGTTCTTTTTTTTCTATGACAACACTTTTTTTTATTTGTTTACTTGCTACAGGTACAGTTTCTAAAGATATAGAAATAAAATTATCTTTTTTTAAAGCAAAAGTTTTTGTCGGCGAGGAACTTAACATCATGTACAAGAACAAAAATAAAAAAAGAGTGAAAAGTGAAAATGAAATAAATCCACTTAGAAAAAAATAGTTGTTTTCTCTATCCATTCGTTGCTAATGAAACATCAGAAAAACCAGCTTGTTTAACAGCTGCTAAAACCGACATAACAACACCATAGTCCAAAGTTTTATCTGCACTTATTAAGACTGTTGCCTTAAGGTCAAGATCTTGCGCATAAAGTGAAAAGTTATCCATAAATGTATTAAGTTCATATATGTTTTTATTTATTTTAATAGTTCTTTCTTTATCTATAGTGATATGAACTGGTGGAATTTCAGACAACTGTTTTGAAATAGAACCTTGCGGTAATTTAATCGTTTCTTCATAAATAATATTTGGGGCGATAACCATTAAGATAGCAAGTAAAACCAACATTACATCAACTAAGGGTGTAATATTTAACTCAGGTTTATCATCCCAATCATACATGTTTACACTTTTCTGGATAACAGAGCATCGCTTTGCATTTGCAAAAAGCTAACTAATTCAAATGATTGTCTTTTTAGAATCTGATGATATGTATATGCAAAAATAGCTACAAAGATTCCAGCGGCTGTTGCTATTAAAGCATCAGATACACCACTTGCTATAATTGACATGCCACCACTTGTTTGTCCTATATGTGTAAAGGTGTCAAGTATAGAGACAACGGTACCAAATAGACCAATAAACGGAGTGGTTGATGCAAAGATGGAAAGTATAGAAAGGCCTTTTGTCGCTTCTTTTGTTGCGACAATCATAG
>JAFLJZ010000173.1 GCA_022712775.1 Sulfurimonas sp. | reverse complement strand
AAACCACTTTTACAGTATGGTGTAGAAGAAGCTCAGTCTGCGGGAATTGAGACTATGGCTATAGTTACAGGTCGGGGAAAACGTGCGATAGAAGATCATTTTGATAGATCGTATGAGCTTGAGAGCCAAATAGATGGAACGAGTAAAGAGAAGTTAATGGATGGCATTCGTGAGATAATTAAAACCTGTACTTTTTCATATACAAGACAAGTAGAAATGAAAGGCTTAGGTCATGCGATTTTAACAGGGCAAACGCTTATAGGAGATGAACCTTTTGCTGTGATTCTAGCAGATGATTTATGCGATAATGAAAATGGTGATTCTGTTCTTACTCAAATGATAGAAGTGTATGAAAAGTACCAATGCTCTATAGTCGCAGTAGAAGAGATACCTTTGCAAGATTCGAATAAGTATGGTGTGATTGCAGGCGAGGTAATTAATGATTCACTAGTTAGAGTAAACAACATGGTAGAAAAACCAGACCCAAAAGATGCTCCATCTAACTTAGCAATAATTGGAAGGTATATTTTAACGCCTGATATTTTTGACATTATCCGTGACACAAAACCTGGAAAGGGTGGAGAAATTCAGATAACAGATGCATTGCTAGAGCAAGCAAAACAAGGAAATGTAATCGCATATAAGTTTGATGGAAAAAGATTTGACTGTGGCTCTGTAGATGGATTTGTTGAAGCTACTAATTATTTTTATACAAAAAAATAAGTAAAATATGAAGCTCATTCTAGTATTTTTTTTATGTTTTTCACTGTATGCTGAAAAACCAGACTTATTTCTTTTAAAAAATTATACAGAAGATAAAAATGTAAGTTCTTGGTATATGAGTGAAAAGCTTGATGGCGTGAGAGCGTATTGGGATGGAGAAAGACTTGTCTCTCGTTCGGGTAAATTTTTTAGTACTCCTAAATTTTTTACTGAGGACTTTCCACAACATGAACTTGATGGTGAGTTGTGGATAAAAAGGGATACCTTTTCAAAAGTCGTCTCAATCGTAAATAAGAAAAAAGCACATCAAGGCTGGAGTGAAATAAAGTATATGATATTTGAACTCCCAAACGCTAAAGGTAATTTACTTCAAAGATTAAATCAAGTTAAAGAAACTAAATATATTCAAGTAATAGAGCAAATTAAAGTAAAAGATAAAAAATATCTGCAAAAGTTTTTAAAAGCGATAGAGCTAAAGGCTGGAGAAGGGCTAGTTGTTCGTGATGGAAGTTTAAAGTACTTCACAGGTAGAAATAACAATGCACTAAAAGTAAAAAGCTACATAGATGCTGAATGTGAAGTAGTTGGCTACAATGAAGGTAAAGGAAAATATAAAGGTTTATTAGGATCTTTATCTTGTAAAATGAAAAATAAGCAGATAATTAAAATTGGAAGTGGACTAACAAAGCAGCAAAGAACTACACCACCTAAAATAGGTGCTATAATAACATTTAAGTACTATGGGTTAACTTCAAAAGGAAATCCTCGATTTCCTATATTTTTAAAGAGTAAGGAAGAGATTTAATGACTAAAGCATATATCTTAGATTTTTTAAAAGTGCATAAAAATGAAATTAAAAAAAATTATGGAGTTAAAAAGATTGGGCTTTTTGGTAGTTATGCAAGAGATGAACAAAGAGAAGATAGTGATATAGATATAGCAGTAGAGTTAGAAAGTACTAATAGTTTTCGTTCGTTTTTTACATTACTTCATTTTCTTGAAGATGGACTACATAAAAAGATAGACTTAGGAATAGAAAATTCAATAAAACCAATAGTAAAAGAAAGAATTTTAAAAGAGATTATATATGTCTAATAGAGATGCACGATTATATATTGAAGATATATTAGAATCTATTTTTGCTATTGAAAGCTATTTGAAGGATATTGATTTTAATACTTTTTGTGAAGATAGAAAAACTTACTCGGCTACAATTAGAGAATTTATAGTTATTGGAGAGGCAGTGTCACATAGTATAAAAAAAATAAAAGACGAATTATGAACTACCAACACAATTTTAATCCAACTATATCTGATGAAGATGTTTTTAAAGAGATAGTTAAAGAAAAAGAGTATATAGGGTACTATAATTTAGTACATCAAGATACTACTCTTTTTAAAGAATACGCTAAAACTGTAAAACAAAAAAATATTGTGGTTATTGGGATAGGTGGAAGTACGCTTGGAACGTATGCTATTTATAAATTTTTAAAACATTCTAAGACACTTAGTAAACAACTTTATTTTTTAGAGACCACTGATCCTATAGATATTACAGCAAAGGTTGAAGCTATTGATTTAGAAGATACGCTTTTTATTGTCATCTCAAAATCTGGAATAACTATAGAAACAGTATCTATTTTTAAGTATATAAATTCACTAGTTACGTGTGATAAAAATAATACGCTTATCATAACAGAAGATGATTCGAAGTTAAATACGTATGCAAAAATGAATGCTATGAAAACCTTTGAAATTCCAAAGGATGTTGGAGGAAGATTTTCTGTATTCTCTGCAGTCGGATTAGTTCCTCTTGCGATTGTTGGTATAGATATTGATGAGTTACTACGAGGTTCTAAAGATGTATATGATTCCTTTTTTAAAAAGAAAGATGTTTATAATAGACTTATAAATAAAGCAAGATTTTTTACAGAGTATAAAAATAGATTTAATATTAATGTGGTTTTTTCTTATTCTTCAAGATTAGAAGGATTTAATAAGTGGTATATTCAACTATGGGGAGAATCGTTAGGTAAGGTAGATATAAATAATACAAGACAAGGATTAACGCCTATCGGAATCATAGGACCAACTGATCAGCACTCATTTTTACAGTTAATAGTTGAAGGGAAAAGAGATAAAACAGTAACAGTAATTAAAGTCGAGGACTTTGATAATGATTTAAAAATACCAAATATTAAATTAAATGGATTAGAAGAATTAGATTATATGGATAATATAGAATTTTCTTCACTAATAAATAAGCAAGCAGATGCTACAATCGCGTCTATAAATAGCTTAAAAGATATTCCATGTGATGTGATAACAATAGATGGGGTATGTGAATCATCTATAGCAGGTTTGATGTATGAGTATGAACTTCTTACATCTGTTTGTGCTAAGTTTATGTATATCAATGCATATGACCAGCCTGGAGTTGAGAGTGGGAAGAAGATTTTGAAGGAAAAACTTATTAGATGATTTTTTTATCTCATGAAAATATTTTAGATCTTATAGGTAAGGGTGAAAGCCAAACAGTAGAGTTTAAATCCTCTTTTGAAAAAGAAGTTATAGAATCAGTTGTTGCTTTTGCAAATGCTAAAGGTGGTTTTATATTTGTTGGGATTAGTGATAGTATAGAAATTTTAGGCTTAGAAATAAATAGCGAAACTATTCAAAGCTATATTAATCAAATCAAGCAAAATACACAGCCAAGTATAATTGTAGATATAGATGAATATCAAATAGAAAATAAAACTATACTTATAATAGATGTAAAAGAGTATCCACTTAAACCAATATCTTACAAAAATAGATACTACAAAAGAGTTAAAAATTCAAATCATATTATGAGCTTAGATGAGATTTCAAATGAGCATTTAAAAACTATAAATTCTAGTTGGGATTATTATGAAGATGATAGACATGATTTTAGTGATATCTCAATGGATAACATTATTACTTTAATCGATAAGATAGAAAAGTTCCAAGATAAAACTTTTAATGATGATCCAATGACAATTTTAAGAAAATATGAACTTTTAAAAGGTGATAAATTAACTTTTGGAGCATATTTATTATTTACTTCTAACCATTCTGTTTTAACGGCATTTCAAATAGGAAGATTTAAAAGCCCAACAAAAATTATAGACAATATAGATATAAATACAGACATTTTAACACAGATAGATAAGGCTATAGAGTTTATAAAAAAACATCTAATGGTAGAGTTTATCATAACAGGTAATCCACAAAGAGAAGAAAAATACGACTATCCACTAGAAGCAATACGAGAGATAGTTGTAAATATGATTGTACATCGTGATTATAGAGATAGTGGTAATTCTATCATTAAAATATTTGATGATAGAATAGAGTTTTTTAATCCAGGAAAACTTTATGACGATATTACAATAGAGAAGTTAAATAGTAATAATTATGCATCAAGAACAAGAAATAGAGCTATAGCTAGAGCTTTTAAAGAGGCAGGGATTATAGAACAGTATGGCTCGGGCATAAAGCGGATAAAAGATGAATGTAAACTTCATGGAGTAATAGACCCTAAGTTTGAAGAGTTTGTGCATGGATTTAGAGTTACAATGTATAAAGAAAAATTAAATGAGGGAATAAATGAGGGAATAAATCAACTCTTGAAATTTATTGAAAATAATCCTTTAAAAAGGGTATCGCAGATACAAAAAGTATTAAATATTCCTCAAAAGACACTTGAAAGATGGATAAAACAACTCAAAGTTCAAGATAAAATCGAGTACCAAGGCAGTAACAAAACCGGAGGATATAGAATAAAATGATAAGAACTCAAAGTGAGAAGTGCCATTGGTTAGCACTTCTAAAAGTTCAATACAGCGAGGCACTAAATGCCGAGTCGTAAAATAGCAATAGAAGATAAAGTATGAGATTATCAAATTTTGAATTAGAATCTATAGTTAAAACTTTTAAAGATATATTTGGCAAAGGTAAAATATATCTTTTCGGAAGTCGATTGGATAATAATAAAAAAGGCGGAGATATTGACTTATATTTAAAAATTTGTATTGATAATAGTCTTTATGAAAAAAAGATTAAGTTTTTAGTAAAATTAGAATCATTAATTGGTGAACAGAAGATTGATTTAGTATTTCAAAAAGATTCAAAAAGATTAATTGAAATAGAAGCAAATAAAAATGGAGTAGAGTTAACTATGGTTAATATTAAAATAGATAAATTTTTTAAAGAATGTGATAAACACATACAGAGAATAGAAGAGGC
>JAFLJZ010000172.1 GCA_022712775.1 Sulfurimonas sp. | reverse complement strand
ATGGCAATTATGGGTTATCTCATAGGAACCTTTGGTGGCTTGTTGGTTGGAAATATTTTGATAGGGTTAGCTAGGTAAAATACTGTGTTATTGAAGTTTTTTTGTTGTAAATCAAAAATTATATTATTCGTGATATAATCATTAATAAAATGAAGTACAAAAGAAGAGATAATGATAGAAAAAATTCATATTCAAAATTTTAAATCAATATATGACTTAGAGATAGAAGTTGGTAAAGTAAATCTTTTTATTGGCGAGAATGGTTCGGGTAAGAGTAATCTACTTGAAGCTCTTGTTTTTGTTTCGGCTAGTGACTTGAATAAACTTGATAATGAATTTTTATTTTCTCGTGGTATTAGAGTTACAGAGCCTACTTTAATGCGTAGTGCTTTCGATGATTATAATGAAGATGAAAATATTGAGATAGTAATTAAATATGATAATCTAGAAAAAGAATATAGTTTTTTTAATCGGAATACAAATTATTCAATGTGGGAGGATGATAATGCAAACTATATAAATAATGAACTTCTAAATTCTAAATTAGAAGGAAATTCTCTAATAGAATGCATAGCTATTCTTAACACAAAATTATTTAATTTTGTTATTTATTCCCCAGAGAATACAGCACTAAGAACATTTGAAAAAGAGGGTCAGATTCAGCCATTAGGAATTAATGGAGAAGGCTTACTAAAACTTTTAAAAGTAATTAATAATTATGAAGATAGAAGTCACATAAAAACAATTATAAAATCATTACAGTTATTTAATTGGTTTGAGGATGTTGAAATCTTAAGTGATTTGTCATCTAACGAAAATAGAATAATAATTAAAGACAAATACTTATACCAAGAGTTTGATCAAAGAAGTACTAACGAAGGATTTTTATTTATACTGTTCTATGTAACTATGATGGTAGCAAAAGAAACACCAAAAGCATTTGCAATTGATAACATAGATGCATCACTTAATCCTAAATTATGTACAAAGTTGATGACAATCTTAATCGACTTAGCAAAGAAATATGATAAGCAAATATTTTTAACAACTCATAATCCTGCAATACTTGATGGTATTGATTTAAATGATGAAGAGCAGAAACTTTTTGTAGTTTCTCGTAATAAACAAGGTCATACACGAATGAAAAATATAACTCTTGAAGATAAACCTAAATCTTCAACAGGTGACCCTTTAAAACTTTCAGAAGCTTTTCTTCGTGGCTATTTAGGCGGATTACCTAAAGGTTTTTAGATGATTAAGTTTGGATTAGCTTGTGAGGGAATTACAGACCAAATAGTTATAGAAAATATTTTGTGTGGATTTTATAAAGATTATGATGATTTAGATGAAGAAATTTATCCGTTTGAACCGCCTCGTGATGAAACAGATAAGAAGCAAGATGATTTTAGTAATTGGGAACTTTTAATAACTTATTTAAGTGAAGAAAGATTTCGCGATGATGTATTAAACTGTGAATATATGATTGTTCAAATTGATACTGATATTTCAGACCATGTAAATTTTGATGTTCTTAAATATAATTTATCAACGAAAGAGCTTATTGCTAAAGTAATTGAAAAGTTGATTGAGAAGATAGATAGTAAAGTTTCTTTTTATGAAGACAATAAAGACAAAATAATCTTTGCGGTATCTGTTCATTCTTTAGAATGTTGGATCTTACCACTTTATAAAGAGTTAAAAAATGAGAAAGTGACAGGTTGCGAAGAAGCTTTACAACGAGAATCAAAGAGCATAAAAGTAAGTAAAGATTATGATACTTATGATAAATTAACTAGAGATCTTACTAAATATAAAAAACTCATGCCAATGGTAGTTAAAAATGTAAGCTTTGAAGTTTTTATTAACTCCTTGCCTAAGGAGATAGAGTAGGCTATGCACACTAAAGAAGAACAAGAAATAGTTAAATATATTGAAACTAGTAATCCAAAAAGTATCAAGAATATTACTGATGAAATTAAAAAAATAAAATCAGCCGTAACTACTAAATACACAAAAAGAGTAGACAAAAACAGGTCTCATAAGTGAAAATAAAAACCATAGAAGCCCAACTTCAACTAATCCCTCTAAGAACTCCATTTATAACAGCACTTAGACGCGTTGAAAATGTTGAGTTTGTACGCGTGTTAATTACCTGTGATGATGGAAGTGTAGGAATCGGAGAGGCTCCTGCGACTAAAGCGATTACTAATGAAGATACTTATGATATTATGAATTCTGTATGGAAAGTAGAAGATTATTTGATTAATCAAACTTTAGAAGAGGCTTTATCTATTTTACATAGTGTATGTGAGATAGGAAGTTCTGCAAAAGCCTCACTCGATATGGCTCTAGTAAGTCTACGTGCACAACAAAACAATCAAAAACTTTTTGAATATCTTGGCGCGGACAAGCCCATAGAACTCAAAACAGATATAACGATAAGTTTAAAAAAACCACATGAGATGATAGAAGATTCAAGACTTGCTCTTGCAAATGGCATGGATATTTTAAAAATGAAATTTGGAAGTGATATACAACACGCTATAAATGTCACAAAATCTCTTGCTTCACTTTTTGTTGATGCTACTTTGATAATAGATGCTAATCAGGCTTGGAGTTTAGAAGATAGTTTACTTTATATTGATTCAATTAAAGGCTTTAAAATAGAGTTAATTGAACAACCTGTGAAGGCAGAAGATATTGAAAGTTTGAAAAAAATTACAGCCTACTCAAATATTCCAATTCTAGCAGACGAAGCAGTTTTTACACTCGAAGATGCCAAAAGAATCATAGAATCACAATCTGCTGATATGATAAATATTAAATTAATGAAATGTGGTGGATTAACAAAGGCAATTGAGATTTTAGAGTATGCAAAAAAGATGGAAGTAAAATGTATGTTAGGTTCTATGCTTGAAGGCCCTTACTCCATAAATACAGCACTTCATTTAGCGATGGCGTATCCAGATATAATTAGTTACATTGACCTTGACAGTCCACTTTTATATAAAGAGATGTCAAATTTTTTAGAGTTTGAATTTGATAAAAATACTATTCAATATAGAGGAGAAGTTTAAATGCAAAAAAGAACAAAAATATTAGCGACAATAGGACCAGCATCTGATTCTATAGAGATGATTGAAAAACTTATGTGGGCGGGGGTTAATGTTTTTCGTTTGAATTTTTCGCATGGAACGCATGAAGAACATTATAAAGTTTTAGAGCGAATCCGTGCAGTAGAAAAAAAGACTGGAATTTTAACAGGGGTACTTCAGGATATAAGTGGACCAAAGATTAGAATCGGTAAATTAGCAGAACCTTTTTCACTTTTGCATAAGGACATTATAGAGTTTGTAAAAGAAGATATTTTAGGATATAAGGTAGAAGATAATTATTTTAAAACATCTATCAACCAGCCAAGTATTTTAAAACAATTAAAAGTAGGTGAACTAGTTTACCTTTATGATGGAATCATACGAACAGAAGTAATAGAAGTAAATCAAGATTGCGTAAAAGTATCAGTTCAAAATGCAGGCTTATTAACCTCAAAAAAAGGTGTCAACTTTCCAAATACCCGTTTAGGTATAGATGTTTTAACTCCTAAAGACAAAAAAGATATGTTGTGGGGGATTGAAAATGATGTTGATTTCATGGCAATCTCTTTTGTACAAGATGCTAACGATATGATTGAAGCACGAAAAATAATACAAGCGCACAAATCAGAGGTACAGCTTTTTGCTAAAATAGAAAAGTTTGATGCAGTCGAGAACATAGATGCAATACTCCAAGAAAGTGATGGAATTATGGTCGCCCGTGGAGACTTAGGGATTGAGATACCCTTTTATGAGGTTCCTGCCTATCAAAAAATGCTGATTAAAAAAGCGAATGAGGCATCTAAACCCGTTATAACAGCTACACAAATGCTTCTTTCTATGACAACAAGTGAAACAGCAACAAGAGCCGAAATAAGCGATATTGCAAATGCTGTCTTAGATGGAACAGATGCCGTGATGTTATCAGAAGAGAGTGCTATGGGAGAAAATCCAGTACTTGCAGTCCAAACGATGATGAAGACGATTCAGGGTGCTGAGAAGGTATACCCTTATAACAAGTTTTCAACTTTTAAAATTAATGACGCGACGGATAGTATAAATGAATCTGCTGTAAGACTTTGTGAAGATACAGATGCTTGGGGTCTCATAGTTATAAGTGTTTCAGGATCATCTGTTAAAAAATTAGCACGTTACCGACCAAAAAGAGATATTTATGCAGTTGTACATAAGAGAAAGGTGGCAAAGTTTTTAACGATATGTTGGGGTGTAGTTCCTGCATTTTTAGTTAAAGAAGCTTCTTTAGGAAAAATGATGTCTGAGGTTATGAATCAAGGGTTACAAAGGAAGATTCTTCACCTCGATAAATCTTATATACTCACAGCCGGAGATCCCGTAGGGGTAGCTGGAAGTACAAACATGATACGAATCTTACGAGAACATGAGATGGAGTTTTTTAAATCACTTGTTTTCTAGTTCTTTGCAGAGAATATCTCAAAAATGATAAAAGATGCAATGAGAAGTACAAAAAAAGTTGTAGTAAAAAGTAGGAGAGTTTTTTGTTGTAATTGCATCATTTTAAATCACTACTCATGCGTAACCAAGTGTATCCGAAAATTCCAGCAAATAAGGATGCAGCTAAAATACCGACCTTTGCTTGAAATATAAGAGCATCATTCCCTAGAAATGCAAGGTCTGCAACAAAGATAGACATAGTAAAACCAATTCCACCTAAAAATGCGACACCAAATATTTGACTCATAGTGCTGTTGTCTGGAAGTTTTGCAATGCCAAGTTTTATAGCGATATATGCTACTCCAGCGATTCCAAGAACTTTTCCAAGAATAAGTCCGGCGATAATTCCTAAAGACACGGGGGAGAAGATAGTCTCACCAATGGAAGAAAAGTCTATAGATATACCAGCATTAGCAAGTGCAAAAAGTGGAATGATGATTAAACTTACGGGTAGATGTAAGTCATGTTCTAATCTTGCAGAGGGAGAGCCTACCCCATCAATTTTATCTTTGATGTTAAGTAAGAGTGCTTTTTGTTTTTCGTGCATCATATGGTTGGTTGCTATGGGATAGTTATCGTACTCATTAAGTAAGTTTCTTGTATGCATGGTAAAGTCGATAGGAGTTTGCCGAGGTTTCGATGG
>JAFLJZ010000171.1 GCA_022712775.1 Sulfurimonas sp. | reverse complement strand
ATGTAACAATGGGTATTATCTTTTTCGTATGCAAGAAGATGCACCAAAATCATTAGTTGGTTTTGATCCATCGCCACTTTATAAAACGCAGTTTGATTTTATAAATCATTTTGTTAAGAGTGACATAGTATATGAGCTTTTAGGCGTAGAACACCTAGAATTTTATGAAGAGAAATTTGATACTATTTTTTGTTTAGGTGTTCTGTATCATAGAAGTGATCCTGTAGCAATGTTAAAACAGTTGCTTAAAGGTTTAGACAAGAAAGGTGAAGTGATTTTAGATACTTTTTATATAGAAGGTGCGGGTGAAATGTGCTTGTGTCCCAAATCGTCGTATTCTAAGATTCCAAACATCTATTTTGTTCCAACTATTGAAGCTTTGAAAAACTGGTGTTTACGAGCAGGATTTAGTTCTTTTGAAGTACTAGAAACTTCAGTGACTGAGGTGAATGAGCAGAGAAAAACTCCTTGGATAGAGGGACAGTCTTTAGAAGATTTTTTAGACCCAAATGATTGCACTAAAACAGTAGAAGGATATCCAGCTCCAGCGAGAGTATATGTAAGACTTATCAAGGATAAAAAATGAGTGAAAAAATAGAAGATGATGAATTAGAAATAGATGAATATAGAGATAATGAAAACACTGTATATATCCAAACACATGAAAAAATTAACATGGATTTATGTGGTGAAATAGTTAAGATTGAACGTGGTTATGTTGAAGTTCGCCTTGTGACAACTCCTGAAATGATTGCTGATAATATTGGTTTAATTCATGGTGGGTTTATTTTTGGTGCTGCTGATTATGCAGCGATGGTAGCTGTTAATGAAAAAAATGTAGTTTTAGTTGGAAGTGATTGTCAGTTTCTTTCCCCTGTTAAGTTTCATGATGAAGTAAATTTTATTGCAAAAGTTCGTCATAAAGAGGGTAGAAAAAGAAATGTTCATGTTGAAGCTTTTGTACTGGACATCAAAGTTTTTGAAGGGGAATTTAAGACAGTTGTAACTGAACGTCATGTTTTAAAATTGAAGTTACTTGAAGAAGAAGATACAGTTCCTTCCGGAGAGAGTGAACTTTTATAAATTTCTTATTCCTTTAGTTATACTTTTGCCGTAAGTAAAAATACTCCAAAGTCTTTATGAGGTTTGTTTATTGTGTTAATATTTTCAAACCTTATATCTTTAAAACCACATGATTCTACTACGCTACAAAGCTCTTGTATGTCAAATCCGAAATGAAAAACTCCTTCATTATTTGAATGAAACGTACCGTCTTCTGATTCTAAATCTGCTATAGCGATAAAACCTTTTTGATTTAAGTTCTTATAAATTGTTTGAAAAAATATTTTTAAATCTTCTATGTGATGCAGCGTCATTGAACTTATGATTCCATCAAAGGTTTTACTTAAGGGAAACTCTATTATATCTTGATGACAAGGAACTATATAAAGCTCTGGAGTATTTTTTTCTTCCAGTTTTTTGAGCATACTCTCTGATGTGTCAACACCAATCATACTTGCGACCTTTGGAGCTATTTCAAAGCCTAAAAGGCCTGTTCCTACTCCAAAGTCTACTATGTGCATAGTATCATTAAACGTGATTCTTTTCTCAATCGCATCAGCAATTGTTTTTGCACCATTTACTCGAGTTGAACCTTTGTCCCAGCCATGCGCCTTCTCTTTAAAATTATCCTGCATTACATTGTCTCAATCCAGTAATCTGCATACTGTTGTTCTTGTTTTATTGTTGTAGTTGAACCGTGACCGGGGTAGAGTGTTTTATCAAAGTCAAGTTCTTTGAACCTTCTGAGTGAAGCTTTCATATCATCAGGAGATGAATAAGGAAAATCAGTTCGCCCAATTGAGCGCTCAAAAAGAAAATCTCCACTAAACATAGCATCACCTATTTCAATCATAGAACACCCTGGACAATGCCCTGGATAGTGGTGAAATTTCACTTTTACACCATCAAAATCAAATTCTTGGTTTGGTTCGACCTCTACATCAGCAAATGAATGTGGTAAATCTGGCATCCAGTCACTTGCAGTTAAAAGCATGACATCACCTTTTGGAGTATAGAGGGGGATTTTAAGCTTTTCTTGTACTTCTGCATTTGACCAAACATGGTCAAAGTGCCCATGCGTATTTAAAATAGCAACAGGATTAGTAACATTTCTAAAAATCCATGAAGCTGCTCCAACACCAGGGTCAATTATAAAATCTTTTCCATCTTCAGTGATGATGTAACAGTTTGTTTGGTACATCCCCATAGGTTTAACTTTTATACTCATTATAATCTCTTTTTTAGTGTGATTATAGCATCATGTTACTATGAATTTTTATAAAGAATTAGAGTTAATATTAGAATTAGAATCTCCAAAAGAAAAAATTAACAGATTTGGAGTGTTTTATTCTTTGTACAAAGATAACAAAGTGATATTTGAGGATTCTTATATAGCAAAAGAATTTAAAAAACCATCGTATAATGCTTTTTGTAAAATAGTCTCACCTCAAGATGTTCCAAAAAGACGAAACTTGACTACAAAAGAAGGACAAGTGATCTTGATTCATGCAGTTGCACATATTGAGTACTCTGCGATAGACTTAGCACTTGATGGAGCATATAGATATATCGGGCTTCCAAAAAAATACTATGATGACTGGTTAGAAGTTGCAGATGACGAGATACGACATTTTTTGATGCTAGAAGAACTTTTAGTTGAACTTGATTCTAAGTATGGAGATGTAGAAGTACATAATGCCTTGTTTGAAGCTTCACAAAAAGCACAAAAGTTTATAGATAGAATGGCAGTTGTTCCAAGGTATTTAGAAGCAAATGGACTTGATGCTACACCTATGATTCTAACAAAATTACAAAAGCTTCCTAAAAATGAGATGCTAGAAAAGATTATAAATATTTTGAGTGCGATTCTAGAAGAAGAAGTAGAACATGTCAAAAAAGGTGATGTATGGTTTAACTATGCTTGTGATAAAGAGGGTGTATCTAATGAAATTTATTTTGAGATAATAGACAAATATTATCCACAAGGTTTTTTACGAGCTAAAAACTTAAATATAAAAGGAAGAAAAGAAGCTGGATTCTCTTGTAAAGAACTTAACTTTATGGCAAAAAAAGAGATATGTTAATAATTTATAATAAACAAGGGATAAGAGTATGAGTGAAGAAGAAAAATTAAAAATATACTTAAAAAAAATACAAAGTATTGCTACTGAAAATTTACATGCAAGAGATATCTCAGCACTTGATGCGTTAAAGCAAGCGCTGAAGTATGTTGAAAGTGAAATGACGGGGTATTAAATTTCGTCAGTATTATGAAAATTATAATAATAATAGTAAAATTTAGCTAGAATAAATACTTAAAATATAATTAGCATTTCTAAATTTAATTATATAAACTTTAGAAAAAAATTGCAAAATGACATACTTTTAAATAAATCTATATTTAATTGCTATATTCCTATAAATGAAACAAGGAAATATTATGCAAGCTAATAGTTTATTTGATTTTACAAATAAGTCACAAGGAAAAGATATAAAAGCTTTAACATATATTTCTCTTTTTAGTAGTGCTGGAATTGGTTGTTATGGATTTAAACAACAAGGTTTTAAATGTATTGCGACAAATGAATATTTAGAAAAAAGAATTAAGATACAACAATATAATAATAAATGTGAATACGATAGTGGATATATTCAAGGTGATTTATCAAAAAAAGAAATACAAGATAAAATTTATAA
>JAFLJZ010000250.1 GCA_022712775.1 Sulfurimonas sp. | reverse complement strand
ACGACGCTCTTCCGATCTAATTACCAAAGAAGCAAAAACAAAACTCACTACTAAAATATTTAGAGTTTTTAAAGCTACAAAAGACAACAATATTCTTGGGTATGGTATCTTAATAAATAAAAAAGTTCGTTCAAAAAATGCAGTAATTCTTTACTTAATATCAAAAGATTCTATTTTAAAAAGTATTGAAATAATAGCATTTAATGAACCCTTAGAATATATACCATCAAACACATGGAATTCACAATTTGAAAATGTTCCAACAACTAAAATGCTTCGAGTATCTAAAAATATTCCAACAATAACGGGGGCTACGCTAAGTGCTAGAAGCATTACTGACGGTTCCCGTGTAGCTTTTGCATTTTATAACGAGATGCTAAAGGATAAGTAGTGAGATTTACACTCATAAAAGACCTCAAACAAGATAAGATGATGAAGCCTATTTTATCAGGCTTACTCATTTTTACGATTCTCTTTCTATTAGCAGATATGCTGACAAAACATTATACTTTTGGAATTTTAGCACCAGATATACACTTTACCTTATATGGGAATGAAGAAGAATATTTAGACCCTATTTCTAAAGCATCATTTTTAGAATATTGGCACATTGAAATATTTTTTATAATGCTCGTCTTATTATCACTGAGTGCAGTTTTCATACGTTTATGTCAAAACAATATAAAGAACATGATTATTTTAAATACTGTTCTTATCGCAGCTCTTAGCTCTTTAATCTTTTTAGTTCTTGCGTATTTTGTATCTGACATTTTCATATATGCTTATAGTATTAGCCTTATTCTTTGGCATGTCCTAGCTTTATATATGGCATTTTTTTCTTTGTGGAATCTTCTTCGTGTATAACTCCTATAGATATGCTGTTTTATATTTTCTACTCTTTTCTCTTTTGTTAGTACTGAGCGGATTTTTACTCTTTGATAGTAAGATTGGTTTTAGTGTCCAAGGGGTTTTGGATTATTACTTAGGTAATGAAGAGATGTTTACACAAGAAAAAACAGCACTTGGAATTTTAAAAATAGTTCTTCCACATATCTTTGCTTTTGGTCTTTTTTCTATGGTACTTTTACATTTCTTAATCTTTACATCACACAGAAATTCACCAAAGGCTAAGGCTTTGATTTACTTAATTTTTATCACTGCCCTACTCGAAATAATAACACCATTTTTTATAATAAATGGTTATCACTTTTTTGCCTATCTTAAACTTTTTTCTTTTTTTCTTTTTGAGAGTTTAATTCTTTATACTGGATGGTTACTTTTTACAAGCATTCTCAAAAAATAAATCTTTTGTAAACTTATTTATATTTTTACTCACCCTCAAGGAAAAATCACTCTCTAAAATTATATACGCCAAATCTAAACTATCCAAAAATGCGTATGCTTTTTCTTTTGGCATTACACTCGAAGCTGTAGCATAAGCATCTAAATCACTACTAGGCATACTAGAAATCAATGTAATAGACACAAACTTGTCTTGAGAAGCTTTGCTCTTGGGATTAATCAGATGGTTGTTTTCTACTGATTTTATATATCTATTATAATTTCCACTTGTACTTATCCCCATATTTTTCTTAACTATACGAAAAGACGCGAATACACCATCCTTAAAAGGATTTTGTATATCTAACTTACAAGTGTCTAAACATCGGATATCACCACTCGCTGCGATGATAGCCTTTGTTATATTTTTATCTTCAAATAATGCCGTCACCTTATCAACCGCGAAACCCTTACCCATTCCACCAAGGTCTAGTTTCATATTTTCTTTTATACTTGCTTGTCTTGTATCAAAAACAAGTCCATAAAAATCTATTTTAGAATCCAAAAGTTCTTGTTTTGTAGGTACTTTTTCATCCTCTCCAAAGGCATAAGCATCTTTAGTGATGGAACCAACACTTATATCAAAGTATCCCGCAGTATGTGAATAATACTTCTTACTTAATACTAAGGCTTCGTAGGAGTAAGGATGAAGTAATGTATGTTTATCAAGGTTAAGCTTATAGATGTCAGCATTTTCTTTATATGAAGAAAGTTGTGCATCAACTTCTTTAAATATGTTAAAGCCGTCTTCTAAGTAATGTTGATTTTTTTCTTCGAGGGATATTGTTATATATGTACCCATGATAATTTGAGTTCGAGTAATCATTTTAGCTTCTAAAGAAAAAGCTAAAACAACTAAAAGTAAAAAAGTTTTTTTATAAGTTAATAATCTCATTAACTTCTAGTCCAAATCCACCTAAACCAACAAAATCACTCTCTTTCATGGAAGTGATTAAGTTCATTTTCGAAATACCTAAAGATGTAAGTATTTGAGCACCTGTCCCTATCTCTTTCATTATGGCATTATCTTGATGGTGTGTTTTGTTTATAAATACTAATACTCCAGAGTTTTGTTTTAAGTACTCTATAGAATCTATTAGATTATTATATTTTTTTTGATTTAAAAGAAGCTCTATATCTGTTACAACATTATGAACTCTAACATTTGCAATTTCACCAGCCTTATAAAAAACTACTGCTGTGTGCTCGATTCCATCATGGTCCGTAAAAGTATGCTGTTTTACTTTTACCCCAAAAAATTCTATCTCTTCTACTTTCGTTTCATTCACGAGACTTTCATTTGCTAAACGGTATTCAACAATATCTGAAATAAAAACAGTTTTAAGATTATGTTCTTCACCAAACAAGTCTAAATCATCACGTCTTGCCATTGTTCCATCTGCTTTAATAATCTCACAAATAACACCAGCCTCACTTAGACCTGATAAACGACAAATATCAACTGAACCTTCTGTATGACCAGTTCTTACAAGCGTACCACCATCTTTAGCGATAAGAGGAAAGATATGTCCAGGTTTTACAAGCTCTACTTTTTGAGAAATAGGATTTGCTAAAATTTTAATAGTGTCATCTCTTTCTTTTGAAGATATACCAGTTAAAGCATCTGCAGCATCAACTGAAACTGTAAATGCAGTTTCATATGAAGAAGTGTTTGAGCTAACCATTGGATTTAAATCAAGTCGAGTAGCGATAGTTTTACTTAATGCCACACAGATTAAACCTCTTGCATGTGTAGCCATAAAGTTGACATTATCAGGTGTTGAGAATGCAGCTGCATAAACTAAATCACCTTCATTCTCTCTGTCTTCATCATCAATCATGATGACCATTCGACCTTTTTTAATCTCTTCTATAGCCTCTAAAACTCTCTGAATCGGTGTCATATATTCTCTTTATAATAATTTGAATTTATTATAGACAAATAATCTTAAAAAAAGGTATGCAGGCTTTTTATAAATTTAAGCACAAAACTCTTGACAATAAAAAGCATTTTGTCTATAATTTCGGCTCATAAACACACTGTTGTTTATCTAAACACCGCGGAATAGAGCAGTTCGGTAGCTCGTCGGGCTCATAACCCGAAGGTCACAGGTTCAAATCCTGTTTCCGCAACCAATTTACAACAATTAAAACAACACAAATGTTGGGGTATCGCAAAGCGGTAAGGCACTAGTTTTTGGTACTGGTATTCGGGGGTTCGAATCCCTCTACCCCATCCACCCGCTAAAACAAAAACCATAAACTCGGACTTTAAACAACATAATAACATGCTCGGTGTCAAACTCGGTGCCATTCGGTGTCAAAAAAATCATTACTAACTAAGCCACAAATCTTTTATCATCTTGTGACTCAACTTTAGAAGACAATCCATTCTCTAAAAAAGAACCTCTTTTCTTCTCTTTACTTTTAATATACCTTGCATATACTTCAAGTGTAATAGCTGAATTTTTATGTCCTAATGTATGAGATACCCAAAGTATATCTTCGCCATTTGATAACATCATAGTAGCGAATGAATGTCTCGTTTGATAAATCGTTCTATATTCAATACCACAAGCTTTAATGGTTTTTCTCCAAGCATAATCTCTAATACTTTTTATATCATAGAATGAATTATTCTCTTTATTTAAAAATACATAAGAGTTTTTATCCCCAGTCAGATTATATTGACTTTGTAAATATGGTTTTAATGAATCTAAAATATCAATTGTTCTTTTACTAGACTTTGTTTTAGGTTTCTTTTCAACACCTACTCTCTTAGTTCTGCAAATATTGATTTCAGATTTAACAAAATCTATATCACTCCATTTTAGAGCAATCATCTCTCCACTTCTCATTCCGCTCATAAAACCAAGTGCAAAAAAGTTTCTAGACTGCCCTTCAGAATTTTCTAAAATCAATACAATCTCAGACATACTATAAGGATAAATTTCAGAATCCTCAAGTGGTATTGTCTTTGTTG
>JAFLJZ010000170.1 GCA_022712775.1 Sulfurimonas sp. | reverse complement strand
ACGACGCTCTTCCGATCTAACAAGTTTAGCCTTATTTTTTATTGACTTAGACCACTTTAAAGAGATAAATGATACTTATGGACATAACATAGGCGATAAGGTTTTAAAAGAAGTATGTAAACTATTTAAATCGAAAATGCGAAGTAATGATGTCTTGTCTCGTTTAGGTGGAGATGAATTTACTATTATTATGAAAGATTTTAAAAGTGTAAGTGATATTGAAATATTAGCGAAAAAGTTTATTGCAATTTTTGAGAAACCTTTAAGTATTGATGGAAATTCTCTTATGCTTTCTGCGAGTATAGGTATAAGTATTTATAGTGGTGGTGATGAAAGTTCAGAGAATTTATTGAAACAAGCTGATGATGCTATGTATCAGGCAAAAGACAAGGGTAAAAATACTTTTGTCTTTTATGATAAATATACTTTTGTTTACTCAGAATCAGGTTATAACAGAAACTATATTTAATCCATCCATCGCGTAGGGTCATACCCATCACTTGGTCGTACAATCTCTTTTCTTTCTAATTTTTTTATCAGTATAAATTCTTTAGCATCTTTGTCTTGCACAAACCCAAATTTTTCATAAAATTTTATTGCCTTAGGTTTATGACTTATATCTATAGTGATTTGCTCATATACAGTTGCCACTTCTAGTAAAAACTGCTCCATCATAAAAGAGCCAATACCTTGACCTTTAAACTCTGCTAAAACTGCTACACTAAGTACGGGTATTTGCGAGTTATTATTAAGTTCTCTCGTCCAGATAGCACCTGCCACAACATTATCTATAAGCGCATAAAGTCCTAAATCTTTTGTAGTTAAGCCATAAAATTTTGAATATGTCTCTAGGTTTTGAGAACTTTGAGGGTGTGCAATTTTTGTTAAATTTTCAACTATTTTTTGCTCAGATGAGCGTAAAAAATATAAGTCTTTACTCATGAGGTGCTCTCATTATGATACTTCCTTTATTTTATCTTCATAGCTTTCATTTAGTTCATCCAGCTTTATTTGTGATTCTTCAAAAGCTTCAAAGAGGTTTTCTACTTCTTTTTCTTCTTGTGAGACAAGTTTTGAAAGTTCCATAAGTTTACTACTGTCTCCAGAATTTGAAACTTCTATAAGCTCTTTATGATGTGATTCTAGAAGCTCTTCAAGTTCCATAATTTGAGATTCGAATTTCTCAACCTTCTTTTTTAGAGGTGAAGCTAATTTATTTCGCTCTCGTACAAGTTCAGCTTTGAGTTTTTTGTTTTCTTTGTTGTTTGATTTTGGCGTAGTTTTTACCTTTTCCTCCAGCACTTCCTCTTCCCAGCCAATTTTACTTAGAAAGTCATCGTAGCCACCATCAAAATACTCAGCACCGTCTTTAGCAAAGATGATAAGTCTATCACAGACACGACGAAGTAACTCTTCGGAGTGTGTTACAATGATTACAGAACCTTCAAAGTTTTGAATAGCTTTAGTAAGTGCTTCAATGGAATCCATATCGAGATGGTTCGTAGGTTCATCAAGAAAGAGAACATTTACATTTCGAGCAATGATTTGACCAAGCATAACACGGCTTTTTTCACCACCAGAGAGTAAAGAAATTTTCTTCTTAGCAGAATCTCCACTAAACATCATGCCCCCACAAATACTTCTAACCTGTGCTTCACTCAGTTTAGAATTTCCTACATATATTTCATCCATTACAGTATTTTTATCACTTAAGTGTGCTATATTTGTTTGCCCAAAGTGAGCAAATGAAGTTGTTCCATGGTAATCTATCTCGCCACTTAATTGCTTTAACTCTTTAGCAATGGTATTTAAAAGTGTTGATTTTCCTTTTCCATTTTTTCCTATGATTCCAAGGCATTCACCTTTTTTTAGGCTGAAAGAGATATTTTTAAATAAAATATTTTCAGGTGTGTATCCAAAGCTTAAGTCCTTTACATCAAGTAAAACTTTTGCAGGGGTATCTTTAAAGTTAAATGCAAATTCAAGTGTATTATCAAAACCTAAGTCTTCAAGTAAATCCATTTTTTCTAATTGTTTTACCTTTGACTGTGCAAGTGAAGCTGTTGAAGCACGTGCTTTGTTTTTTGCGATAAATTCTTCAAGTTCTTTAACTTTTTTGTCTTGGGCTACTTTTTGTTTTACGTGTAATTCATCATTTGCACTGAGTTGTGCATAAAATTTATGTGTATCACCAGCAATAAGTTCAAGTTTTTTTCTCACGATTCCCATTGTATGTGTTGTTACAGCATCCATAAAGTTTCTATCGTGTGTAATGAGAATAACTTCGCCCTCAAATGAACGTAAAAAAGCTTTTAACCAACGAAGTGAGACAATATCGAGGTAATTGGTAGGCTCATCTAAAAGAAGTAAATTAGGCTCTGTTACAAGGAGCTTTGCTAGATTAATCCGTATTTGATACCCACCTGAAAATGAGAGAGGGTCTTTGTCTAAGTCTTCATGCACAAAACCTAAACCAAAAAGAATTTTCTCAACTCTATAAGTATCGTACTTCATCTCCTCTGTAAGTGCAAGTGCCGCTTCTTCTCGAAGTGTAGGTTCACTAAAGGTAAGATGTTGTTTAAGTGTTCCGATTTTATAGTTCTTTGGAATAATTATGTCACCAGAATCAGGGCTTTCTTCATTTAGAATCATTTTAAAGAGCGTAGATTTACCACTACCATTACGGCCAACAAGACCGATTCTATTACCGGAATTGAGTTTAAAGCTTAGCTTATTAAAAAGTTCTTGTGAGGAAAAGTTTTTTGAAATATTTGTTAATTGAATCATGGGGCTCTTTTAATTGTATTAACGAATTATATCAAGTTCTTAGAATCATTGATAAACTACACAATTTCGACCAGAGCCTTTTGCTTTATAGAGTCTGTTATCAGCTTGATAAATAATATTTTCTTCATCAAGTACGTTATGAGTATCTGAAATAGCAACACCTATAGAAACAGTAAAGGAAAAGTTTATGTCACTAATCTCAGATTTAATAGGTGATGCTTCAATTATTTTTCTTACTCTATTAGCAAAATCAGTTATTTCTTTTAGATTTGTATTTGGAACGAGTATAAGAAACTCTTCGCCACCCCACCTGCATACTATGTCTGATTCTCTCGCAGTGTCGAGTAAAATTGCAGATAATGTTTTAAGGGCAAAGTCACCTGCATCATGTCCATATGTGTCATTCACCTCTTTAAAGTGGTCAATATCGAGTAAGAGAATACCATAGGCTTGCTTATGACGTTTTGCTTGTGTTTTTGTTACTTCAACAGCAGTATAGAAGTAGCTTCTATTATAAAGTTTAGTCAAATAATCAGTGCTTGCCATTGTTTTTAGTTCGTTAATAAGTTTTTTGTTTTCTTCATATAGTCGTGATTGGTCTAAAGATATATTTAGGCGTGTTAAAAATTCTTCGTTGTTAATAGGTTTTCCAATATAGTCATTTGCCCCAGTTTTTAAAAGTTGTGCCACTAAGGAAACTTTTTGGGAACCAGAGAGTGCTAAAATTGGAAGTTCGTTTGTGGTGTATTGGTGTCTAATATGACGAATTAGGTCAACTCCATTCATCTTTGGCATATGAGCATCAGTGATAAGTAAATCAATTGTTATTTTTTCTTTTAAAATACATTCATATGCTTCTTGTCCATCTTTAGCATCGATATAAGGAAGATTTTGTTGCATTATAAGTTGGCGAATCTGTAGTCGCGATAGCTGTGAATCATCACAAACAAGTACGGTGGAGTTTTCATTTTTACGTAATCTTTTTATAGAACGTACAAGGTAATCTAATATACTTTTTTCATCTGTTTTATAAAGATAATCGACAATTGGTAGTGAAACAAGTTTTGCACGTTTTTCATCGTCGTCTGAGGCAGTTATAATAATAATTCGATGTTTTTTACGTATAAGATAACCTATAAAGTTTCCAGTACTATCAGGGAGGTAAATATCTGCTATAAGTAAATCATAGGAGTTCTTTTCAAGAAGTTTTATTGCTTCTTTTTCATTTGTAGCAACATCACAATCGCCATTAAATTCTTCGTCAAGTTTATCTTTAATGGCTGTGAGAAGAAGTATAGAATCTTCAATAATAAGAATCTTTTCTATATGATTACAGTGGGTATTATGAAGAGTATACTTTGTATTAGTTACCATGTTTTTCCTTATACCTAACTAAACACGTAAAGCGAGAGTGACAGAATTATGACATAAAATTTATTAACAATTATATTTTTATATAATAGACTTCTTATGAATCAGCGAGTTCACAAGTATAAAAGCTAACTTTTGCAAGAAATTTATTTAAAAAGAACACTAAAATTGCGAGATTTAAATTCGGTGCACCTTTACTAAAAACATAAATATGGGTATAATAGTAACAGATAGTCTCTAAATAAGGAGAAAATATTATGGAAGTTTCAAGTAATACAAATAATATCCAGTTACAAAATCAGGTACAGCAACAAAATGCTAAACCACAACAAGACCCTACATATTCTAATAAAGAAGTGTCTGAGGCAAGTCAAGGAAACCTACATCGAAATAATGATGGAGAAATAGCTGTTACAGCGCAGGGTAAAACAAATATTAATAATGCTAAAGACGATAAAACTACAGAATTGTCAGCTGAAGTTCAAGCAAATAAAGATTCACAAAGAGAAACAGCTACTAATGTTTTAGCAGCGCAATCAAAAAAATCTCAAGTGGAAATATATTTGGCTGTAGCAACCCAAGGAAAAGATAATCCGATTGAAAATAATACAGCAAGTATTATAGAATCTCTCCGTGATGTTCAAAAACAAAACAAAGCTGTTGAAGCATTTGCAACATACCAACAGAATCAAAATGCACCAGTATCAAATCTATCTAGAGGTTTAGCAGGCTAAGGAGGATGTTATGAACGTAGCGCAATATACATTTCAATCACCATCAGCGAATCAAGTTCAAATAGGTAAACTTGACCCAAGCTCAGTGAAAGAAGAAACTACGAGTGCTCCTCAGCAGACATCAGTACAAGCTAAAACTGCAGGAGAAATTCTCACAGCAGATACTTCATCGGCAATACAAATAACTCCAACGGTGAATGAAAATCGTCTTTTAGATATTTACGCGTAACTCTTTTTAATTTCTTCTAAAATCCAAGGCCACTTACCATATCCACTGTCTGTATTTATATGCCCAGCATTATCTATAATCTTTAGAGGTATGTCTAGTGACTTTTGAAGAAGCTTTAATTCATCTATAGTCATATAAGGATCATTCGTTGAGCCGATTAAAAGTGTTTCTTTTGCATTTGTTTTTGTAGGAAGTGACATAGGAAAAAAACTTTTAATTTCTTCAACAGCGCACGAAAAACTCGGAGGTGCGACTAAAAATAATTTTTCAATATTTTGAGTTTGTAATTCTTGGGATATATTAAACCATAAAGTGTTAGCTAATGAGTGACAAATAACTATATCTGGTTGAAAGTTATCTAACTCTGCTATTAATTCCTTTTTCCATAACTCCAAATCAGGAAAATCAAAATCAGAGAATCGTAAAAAACTAACTTTTCCATACTCTTTAACTAATTCACTTGCTAGCCAAGATTGCCAATGTGGAAAGTCACTTCCTCCCCAGCCATGAAGAAGTAGTATTTTTTTAGACATTAATCAACCAAGCTTTTAAAATTCTTTAGCGTATAGAGTTTGAGATTTTCACCTTTAAGTGCTTTTAGTTCACTTGAGAATCCAGACTTAGATACGACAACAAATATATCTGGTGCTATCCCCACTTTTTTACACTTTTCTTGTAGTTTTGTTAGTTCACTTTTTTTAACTTTAGCATTTGTATATTTACACGTTCCAACTAGAAGCTTTTTCGATTTTGTTTTAGCATAGATGTCTAGTTCTATGTCAGAATCCCAGTAACTAGATAAATCAACAAAAGATTCATCTGTGAAAGACCTTTTTATAAGTTCTAAAGAGAGTTGTTCAAAAATAAGGTTCATAAACTCAGTTTGATTATTTGCAAACTTTTCTCTAATCTCCTTATAATCACCTTCTTTGATTCCTTTAAAAAGAGGAGATACAAAGGCAAACCAGAATCTTAAAAATGGTGAATTGAAGTAAAGTTTATTTGATATGGAAGCTTTTTTTGATTTTTTAATTTTAATAATTCCAAGTTTACAAAGCTCAAAAACTGCATTGTCACCTACATCTTGAGAAACATTTGCCCGTTTGTATGTAGTATGCGTTTGTGCATCACCTTGTGCTATGCCAGAGAGTATAGAGTGATAAAGAGGCATACCTGTAGAAACCTCACTAATGTCATTTCGTATATATCTATAATCAGGAAGAACAAGTTTTTCTATAAGGGAGAAACTATCTTTAGAGGTATCTATTTTATCCCAAGCTACTCCACCAAAGATGGCAAATTTCTCTATAGCATCTTCGAAATTTTTTGGATTGTTCTCTTTATAAAATGATTTAAATTGTTCAAGTAATGTTTTTGTGCTTAATATAATGATAGAGCCTTTAGTTTGTATTTGAAATTATACTCTAAAAAGTAATTTTGACTATAGTTCCTTTATTTTCTTCTGATTCTATTTTGATTTTATATCCATATTCCTTGGTGATACTCTCAACAATACTAAGTCCAATACCAAAGCCTCCAGCGTAAGAAGATGCACGTTTAAATCGCTCGAAAATACTATCAAGCTTATCTTTTGGAATTCCAATTCCTTCATCTTGAACACTAAGCTCATTTTGAGAAATTTTTAAAGAAATATTTGTGTTAGGAGGTGAGTATTTTATAGCATTACTTAGGAGATTGTTAATCAGCATTGTTGCTCTGCTTGGTGCAATGTTTAAAATACAAGAATTTTTATCAAAAGAAAGTAAGATATTTTTTTTTCTCATGAGTTCATTAAAATATTCTATAGAATTTTGGACAATCTCTTCAAATGCAATTTTGCGAGGTTTTTCACTTGCGGTGTCAAAGCTTAAAAAGGTAAGCGAAGAGTAGATTTCATAGAGTTGTTTTGTGCTAATAGAGATATTAGTAATAATTTTTTCATCATAAATCTTCTTTTCCTTAACACGAGAGGTACTCATCATAAGTGCTGATATTGGGGTGTTTAACTCATGGGTTGTATCTTTTATAAACTCTTCAATCTCTTGCATTTTATCTTTAAGTGGTTTTAAGAACATGTAAGAAAGCAAGAAGGCAATGATAATTATAAGTATTCCAACAGCGAGTGCGGTATAAAAAACAGTATTTTTAAGTTTTTGCACATTGCTTACGCATTTGTTATTTTGAATAATTATATATTCAAGCCCAAGATAACCTGAAACTGTTTTAGAGATTAAACTAAATGTCATCCTATCTTTATAGTATTCTTTAGAAAAATCGACTTCTTGAAGGAGTGAGCCATAAAGAAGTCTCTTATCTTTGTCAAATAAAGCGACTTTATCTTCTATAAAAGATTGAAGCTTAAAGTCTTTTTTCATCATATGCACATAGATAACATCGGAAGTAACCTGCTTTGATATATTATTCATTTTATGAAAATTAGAGTTCATTTCCATGGATAATTGGGCTGTATAGAACCAATAAGAAGCCAGTGTTAAAAAGATGAAAGAAGAGATGAGGTAAAGGCTTAAAAATGAATAGAATGAGCGTTTTGTGATTTTATTCATAGATATAGCCTTCCCCTCGAATAGTGATGATTTTTTCTTTACCTATAATGTCTCGA
Source organism: Sulfurimonas sp. (assembly GCA_022712775.1). The sequence continues at coordinate 3,765 of JAFLJZ010000170.1, read as the reverse complement.
AGGGTTCTTATATGGGATCGAACAGTTGCATCACTTGGGATGTTTTCATAGTCCCATATATTTTGAGTGAGTTCATTGTTGCTTATTAGACGAGATGAATTGTTAATAAAATAACATAGAATTTGAGAATCTTTCATCCCTAATGGAATGGAAAGATTATCTTTGAGTACTTGTTTTTCCTCCGGAAAGTAAGAGATATTTTGTGCAATTCTTATCTCTACTTTGGTGTCAATATTAAAAAGTTTTTTTGTATTTTCAATACGAACCTTTAGTTCAGCAAGTTCAAAAGGTTTTTTTATATAGTCATGTGCTCCAGAATCAAAGGCCTGTTCTAAATGCTTGGTGTCTGTGTAGGCTGTTATAACAATAGTTGGTGTAGTATTATTAAAGGCACGAAGTTCACCTAAAAGTTCAAGACCATTTTTACCTTGCACATTTATGTCAAATATAAAAAGATCGTATTTATTTGATTCAAGTTGTGTATAAACTGCATTAGAATCATAGGCGTAGTCTATGTTGTATGATTCTGATAAATAGTCGAGGAGAATATCTGATAGGACGGGGTCATCCTCCATAAGTAATATCTTCAAAGGAATAACCTATTCATGTTCACTTCCTCCATTAAAAGTATTTTCATAAGATAAGTGTATCATATTTAGTGTGTAGAGTATGTGTAAGGGATTATGGATATAAAAATTGTGCCTGTAGAGGGGAAATTCTACAGGCATTATATTACTTATAATTAATATAATATAGAATTATATCATTTATTAATAATAATGTCAAATTATGAATATAATTACACTTAATAATATAATAAAAACTTTTATTACTAATCACAATAACTACACACTTTTAGTATATACTTGTGCAACTAAACCCAAAAGGAAATCGAATGAAACAATTAATGACGCTTATAGTAGGTGCGTTACTCTTTAGTGCAATGAGTATCACATCACTTAGTGCAGAAGATATGAAATGTGGTGCAGGTAAATGTGGGGCTTCAATGAAAGCTACTCCAGATATGAAAAAACCAGCATGTCGTGAAGCAAAAACTGCTGAGATGAAAAAACCAGCATGTTGTGAAGCAAAGACTGCTGAGATGAAAAAACCAGCTTGCTGTAAATCAAAGGCTGAGGGTAAAGCATGTACTTGTCCAGCTCAGGTAGCATGTACATGTAAAGATACAAGTAATTGTACATGTGCGGTAGAAAAAAAAGCTCCTAAGGCTGCAATGAAGTGTGGAGCTGGAAAATGTGGTAGTTCTATGAGTAAACCAGCTCCAGAAGCTCCAAAAGAAGCAATGAAATGTGGAACAGGAAAGTGTGCGTAAGATTCTTTTGAATCTTAGCACTTTACAAAATCTTATTATACATCTTACTCATTCTTGAAAACTCTTTCATGTTTAATTTTTTAACTACATACAGTAAGCTTTTATCTAAAGGGCTACATTTTATATATATTTTTGTTCCTACTTTAAAGTCTTTTATTAAAGTATAAAAAATATTGAGTGTATCTTCATTTGATGATGAATCAATAGTTACTTTATATCCATCCTTATAGCTTGTGCAGGAATCAGAAGAACAAAGCGTTTGAACTTGGACTTTTGTTTTGATTGTATGCACATAATGTATAGAATCATAATACGTTTTGAATTCATATTTTTTATAAAATGATTCTTGCTTTCTTATACATTCTAAAGCAATTTGCCGATTCTTAAGATGTAAAAGTGCATGCTCAAAGAGTATTTTTCCATATCCAAGTGAACGAAATTCTTTTAAAATTATAAAGTTACTAATAAAGCCAAATTCATCAGAATATTTAAGTGCAGAGATAAAGCCTACTATTGTTTTGTTATTAAAAGCGACAAAAAAATCATTTGGGAACTCTAAATAGAGTGATTCGAGATAGGCTTCTTCAATGTACCAACCCTCTAGTTCTATAGCATCAATAAATTTTGAGTAGTGATAATTCTCAAGCTTTTTAATCTCTAACATATTAGAGTTCTAGTTTCATTCTATCTTCTGCAAAAACTACTTTACCATTATAAATCTGTTTGATTATTAGTTTACTTTCATTTTCGTGTTTAAGCGTTCTTTTCATTCTATGTGAAAGAACAACTTTTTTTACATCAGAATCATGCGCGATTTGCGCAATGTTTTTTGGAGTCATATGTAAGCGTTTAGCAAATTTCCCTGAGTGTGATGTTATTGCGTGATGCGCGATAAAGAGATCAGCATCTTTAGCGATTACTTCAAGGTGAAAATCTTTGTTGTTTGTATCACCGCTTATGAGGATACTTTTTTCACCTACATTAATTCTTAATGCTAAGGCTGGAACACTTCCATGATAAACATTTATTAACTCCAGAGAAAAGTCTTGATACTCTTTTTTTATGATTGTAGATGAGTTGATTTCAAATGGAACTATCTCAAAAGAATCGCTTTGGGGTGTAAGAACATCTTGCATATATCTATACGCACCATTTTTACCAAATAAGTTTTGAAGATACTCTCCTATAGAAGGGAAGTCTTTATTTCCATAAGGGGCAATAATTTCTAATTTTTTTGCACGAGTTGTAAAGTATCCCGCCTTTACAAAAGAGGGCAAGTCTACACTATGGTCTATGTGTAAGTGTGTTAAAACAACTGCATCCAAGTCTTCAAGTTTAGCACCACTTTGCTCAAAGCGAAGCATAGAACCACTACCCATATCTATTAAAAGCCTAGCCTTATCATCAATCCATAGTATATAAGAGCTACTTGCTCGTCCATCTAACTCAGGTCCACCCGAGCCTAGAATCTCTAGCTCTATCTTTTGTGCAAAACCTGCTGTATATACGATAAGGAACACTAGTATAAATCTCATTTCAAACCTTTATCTTAATTTCCATTTCGGGTGAATCCCGTATTCTGGTACAAGCTTATTTTCTTGAAGTTGCAATGTCGCTGTATATTTAAAAAAAGTATAACATAATTATAAGGGCATGATTAGAGAGATCCGTACACAAAGAGTACACACTTTAAGAGTACAATTTTATATATTTAGAGTGTAGGAGCTTATTATGAAATCTAAAGAAATATATATGGAATTCTCTCGTTTGAGTGAATATGGAAAATCCCTTTCACTACTTGCAGCGAGGTTAGCGGTAGCGTATGGTTTTTACGAGCCCGCAATGATGAAATGGAATTCAATTGATAACGTAGCCTCGTGGTTTGGTTCGATGGGAATCCCATTCCCAACGTTAAATGCTTACATGGCAGCAAGTACAGAAGCCGCAGGTGTGATTTTACTTACACTTGGATTTTTAACGCGTTTTATATCACTACCTTTGATTGTTATTATGCTTGTAGCAATTTTTATGGTGCATTTACCACATGGATTTGCAGCCGGAGATAACGGTTTTGAAATCCCTATGTATTATATGCTGTTTTTATTTATCTTTTTTACGCAGGGTGCTGGAAAATTCTCTTTTGATAGATTGATTTTTGGCGATAAAAGTTAGCTGATGGAAGCCTTGCTTAGTTTTACAAATAATTTAGGCGGGTATGATTTTCCTATAATGATGTTTTTATTTAAAGCATCTATTGTTGTTTTTTCTCTTATTGGTATTGTTGTTTTTATCTATGATAAATTTATTCAAAGAGAAGACCAGCTACTTATAAATTACCCGCTTATAGGAAGACTGCGTTATTTTTTCTACCTCTTACGTGACCCAATGCGACAATACTTTGGAGATGAAAAATTTTATGAATCATTTGACAA
>JAFLJZ010000169.1 GCA_022712775.1 Sulfurimonas sp. | reverse complement strand
TTTGAACACCTTTGTTTTTAAATGCAGTACCTGGAGTCATTGGAACAATGTGCATACCAAGAGTTGCAGCTTTAATAGCAGCTTTAACTTCTTCCTCTGAAATTTCTTCGCCTTCTAAAAACTTTTCAGCAAATTCTTCATTACCATCAATCTCAGAAAGAGTTTCAAGCATTTTTTCTTTGTACTCAGCAGAAATTTCTTGTAATGAATCACGGATATCTTGCTCATGATAAGCAGAGCCCATTTCAGCATCAGCATCCCAAACGATTTCTTTCATTTTAACTAAATCAACAACACCTTCAAATTCAGCTTCTGCACCGATAGGAAGTTGAAAAGGCATTGGATTACCCTTAAGTCTAGTACGAATTTGGCGCTCAACTTCGTAGAAGTCTGCACCAGTTCTATCCATCTTATTAACAAAAACAATAGAAGGAACCTTATAACGATTACGTTGTCTCCAAACTGTTTCTGATTGAGGCTGAACACCACCAACCGCACAAAATACTGAAACAGCACCATCAAGAACACGCATAGAACGCTCAACTTCAATAGTAAAATCAACGTGACCCGGAGTATCGATAATATTTATCTGTTTACCATTCCATTCACATGTAGTTGCAGCAGAAGTAATTGTAATACCACGTTCTTGTTCTTGTTCCATCCAATCCATAGTTGCAGCACCATCATGTACCTCACCAATTTTATGTTCAACACCTGTATAGAATAAAATTCTTTCTGTAGTTGTAGTTTTACCTGCATCGATATGTGCAGCAATACCAATGTTTCTTACATCGTTAAGTTTGTGACTTCTTGCCATATTTAGTACCTTGTTAGTTAGTTGAGAGATAAGCTCTTTTATAAATGAAGTAACTATTCATTTACAAAAGAGCTGATTTCGAAAACAATGTTTCCATCTTTGTTAAAAATTTGCAAGCAAATTTGAGCCTTACGCTGAGTAAAGCCCAGTGTTAACGCAGGGAAAGGAATCGTTTGTACCCTTGCGGTATACTTCCTTTCTCGTTAGAATCTTACTCTTACCAGCGATAATGAGCAAATGCTTTATTAGCTTCAGCCATTCTGTAAGTATCTTCTTTTCTTTTGAATGCTGAACCTTTATCAGTTGCAGCTTCCATGAACTCATTAGCTAATCTCTCAGCCATAGTTCTCTCGTTTCTTTTACGAGCAGCGTCTATTAACCATCTTAGGGCTAAAGACTGTTGACGTACCGGGCGTACTTCTACTGGAACTTGATAAGTAGCACCACCAACACGGCGACTTTTTACTTCAATAATTGGTTTAATATTTTCAACAGCTTCGTTAAATGTATCTATACCAGTTTTTTCACCACGAGAGCTAATGATATCCATTGCACTATATATGATTTTTTCTGCTATTGATTTTTTACCATCTAACATTACTTTATTTATAAATTTCGTCAGTATTTTGCTTCCATAAACTGGATCTGGCATAACTGGACGAGTGGGAGCTTTTCTTCTTCTCATTGTTTTTCCTTCAATTTTTATACAAAATTTACTCAGAGAATATATGTTCTCTGTCATCGCTTCTTAACCCAAAGGTTAATACTCAATGTTTTATTTATCAGCTCTCTCACTTTTAGCGAAATTAGTTTCGCGAGCTCTCTGCTGAAGAGAACATAGTGTTAACGTAGTAAGCCGGACTTTGTTCGGATTACGTTTAAATTAAATCGTTGTTTCTAAAATAATAATCGTAGATTATTTTTTAGGACGCTTAGTTCCGTATTTAGAACGAGCGACCATACGACCTGAAACACCAGCAGTATCAAGAGCACCACGAACGATATGGTATTTAACACCAGGTAAATCTTTAATACGGCCACCACGTACAAGTACGATTGAGTGTTCTTGAAGGTTATGACCCTCTCCACCGATATATGAAATAACTTCAAAACCAGATGTTAATCTAACTTTTGCAACTTTTCTTAAAGCCGAGTTAGGTTTTTTTGGTGTAGTCGTATAAACACGAGTACATACACCACGACGCTGTGGACATGAAACAAGCGCAGGTGATTTTGATTTTTTAATCACACGTTTACGCTCATTACGAATCAGTTGATTGATTGTAGGCATACAATTCCTTTTTATTAAGTTTCCAGTAGAATTTAACTCACTAAAATTTCAGAGAGTTATAGACACGTGATAATACAGAAAAAGGAATTAAAGTTAGCTTATTTTAAGGATATTTTAAAGGAAAATATTAAGATATGGAAATTATTTCCCATATCTTAAATGTGTAAAAGGTTCTTGTTATTCTTCTTCATCATTTTCAAACATTATTTCTTGATCTTTATAGATACCAGTTCCAACAGGAATAGTACGACCAATAATAACATTCTCTTTAAGGTTATTTAAATCATCAACTTTAGCCGAAACTGCAGCCTCTGTTAATACCTTCGTTGTATCTTGGAAAGATGCAGCAGAGATGATTGAATCAGCACTTACCGCAGCTCTTGTAATACCTACAAGAAATGGCTCAGCAATCGCAGGACGACCACCAAGACGAATGATTTTTTCATTTTCTGCAGCAAATTTAGCCTTAGATATTAAATCACCCTCAATAAATTTTGTATCATTGGACTTAACAATCTTAATCTGACGAAGCATTTGAGTGAAAATAACTTCAATATGCTTATCAGCGATATTAACCCCTTGAGAACGATAAACTTGTTGAACTTCAGATACTAGGTAATTATAAAGTGCTTTAACACCCATAATACGAAGTAATTCATGTGAAGAAATTATACCAGTAGTTAATCTCTCACCAGCATGTACAAAGTCACCAAGTGCAACAACAGAAATATGTGATTTATCAACAAAATATTCTTTTATTAAACCTGTATCAGATGCAACAATTATACGTACTTTTCCACGTAAAGGCTTACCAAAACTAACAATACCATCTATTTCAGAGATTAATGCTGTTGCTTTTGGACGACGACCTTCAAATAATTCAGATACTCTCGGAAGACCCCCTGTAATATCTGATGATTTTTGAAGTGCTTTTGGTGTTTTTGCAATAATATCTGCAATTTTAACAGTTGCAGCATCTTCAACAAATAATGAAGATTTAGAATCAATTACATATCTTAAAAGCTCACCATCTGTTGTAGTAATAACAACAGTTGGTTTATACTCAGTTGGAATATGATCATTAATCATAAGACGAGTCTTACCAGTAAGTTCATCCATTTGCTCAGTTGCAGTTGTACCAACAATAATATCTTCAAAAGAAACTACACCGTCAGATTCAGAAATAACTGGATTAGAATATGGATCCCAT
>JAFLJZ010000168.1 GCA_022712775.1 Sulfurimonas sp. | reverse complement strand
TCAACTATTTAGTTCTTACTAATAGTCTATTACTTGCTTAGTTTTCAATGATCTCAAACATTCTCTTGTCTCTTCAACTCGAAGTGACCGTAACCTTTTAAACAAGGTGTCATTGTTTGTGGATGGGAATTATAGGAGGTTGTTGCTTTGTTTTTGCTTAAAGCCTGTAGGTTAGTGAAAGAAGTTTTTTATTTTTAAATTGTAATCAGATTAACTATTAGATTCTATAATATATTTTAGACTTCAGCTATCCAACCGCCACCAATAAGTTTATCATTATCATAAAACACAGCAGCTTGCCCAGTTGCTACACCAAAGACACTTTCATCAAGTATTACGGTAGCTGTGTCACCCTCTATCTTTACATGACACTTTACTGCAGTAGTTCGATATCTTAATTTTACAGTTGTATCAAACTCTTTACTTTCATTAAACATATTCAAATTATTTAAAACGACCCTATTACAAGCAAGTTCTTCTTTTTTACCCACAACAATCTGATTTTTTTGAGGATTAATACTTAAAACAAAATGTGGATCATGTGCACCTTTTACGGTAAAACCTTTTCTTTTTCCTATTGTATAATGCATATAGCCTTTATGCTCACCTACAACATTACCATCTTTATCAAGAACTTCTCCAACCTCATCGACATTCACATATTTTTTTAAAACATCCGTATATGTTGTTTCTACAAAACAAATTTCACTCGATTCTGCCTGTGATGCAAAAGATTCTAAACCTACTATAGATGAAGCTATTTTTTTAATATCTTTTTTATGTCTGCTTCCTAAAGGGAACATTAATCTTGGTAAAATTTCTTTTTGAACATAAAATAAAAAATAGCTTTGATCTTTAGTATCATCCTCTGCTTGATAAAAGTACTCTCCATCTGTTTTAATATAATGTCCCGTAGCTAAGTAATCCGCATTAATACTGTCAGCAAATTTTATCATCTCTCCAAACTTAAGACTTCGATTACATAAAGCACAAGGATTTGGTGTTTTTCCTTCTGCGTAAGTATCTATAAAGGGTTGAAAAACTTTTTCGTTAAAAACATCTTGTAAATCTAGTACATGTAGTTTCATACCCACATAGTCTGCCGCTTTTTGTGCACGAGCTTGGTGAATTTCATGATAACCAGGTTTTGAATGAAGTTTCATATATAAACCTTCCACCTCATAACCTTCTTCTTTTAGTAATAAACTTGTAACAGTAGAATCAACTCCTCCACTCATACCAACTAATACTTTTTCATTTTTTTTCATTTATTACTTCTTTTTTATATAATCGTTAACTCTTCTGTCCTTAATCATATCTTTTCCATATAAAAAATTTGATAAAGATTTATAATAAGCTGTGTCACTCAAGTCTGCATCTTTTAAAATTTCTACTAGATTAACAATAGATTGCTCAACTTTACCTGCAACGCACTCTAAATCATCTGTTAAATGAATCATATCCAAATCATCTTTGTCGATCATACCTTCTATAAGAAGTTTATTTTTAATAAAGTCCATTAAAGGCTGATAAAATTCAACACCTATAACAAATATTTTCACTCCCGTTACCTTTCGTGTTTGTACAAGGGTCAAAGCTTCAAAAAGTTCATCAAGCGTTCCAAAACCTCCAGGAAAAATAACATACGCGATTGAATATTTTACAAGCATTACCTTACGAGAAAAAAAGTAATCAAAACTAAGTTCTTTTGTTGTGTAAGGATTAGTTGTTTGCTCAAACGGTAAATCTATATTTAAACCTATAGATTCTACATTTTTGTTTTGATATGCACCTTTATTAGCTGCTTCCATGATTCCAGGTCCACCACCGGTAATAATATTAAAACCACGATTTGCTAACATTAAGGAAAGTTTTTCAGTTTTTTTATAATAAAAATCATCTTTATCAGTTCTCGCACTTCCAAAAACTGTAACAGATGGTCCTATTTCACCAAGTTCATCAAAACCTTTTACAAAATCTGCTAAGATTTTAAATACACTCCAGACATCAGCAGATTTAATATCTTTGACATACTTTTTTGTTAATTCAGAGCTATTAGACAAAATTAATCCCTTAATTGTGTAAGTCTATCTTTCTTAGAACCTATAGAAGTAATCTGAACACCAAAGTTACCATCTACAATAACAACTTCTCCAAGTGCAATTACATGATTATCTACTAAAATTTCCAAAGGATCGTTTGCAAGTTGGTTCAGTTCTATAACTGAACCTATATCCATATTTAACACATCTTTTAAAAGCATTTTTTTGCGGCCTATACGAACTCGAACAGGAAGCTTAACATCCATAATGAGTGCGATATTTTTCATCTCATCACTACTCATCTCAACACTTGGCATAGAACCAGACATACTAGAACCATCTGATTGACTTTGTTCTTCACTACTGTCTGATTTACCTGAGAGTGCATTTGTTAATGCTTCATCAATAATAAACATATATAAAGAATTTAAATCACCTACATTAAACTTGTAAATATACATTTTACTAAAGTTCTCTAAACTAACTTCATCTTCAGAATTTCTAAATTCTATGTCATCAATACTAAAAGACAATACCGGCATCTCTTTTTGAGCAGAGAGGGAATTTCCAATAGCTCCAAAAATATTTGATATAATCTCTTTAGAAGCATCAAGGTCGTCCTCAGATACATCTTCTCTATCAGTTACTTCTTCACCCATCATTAAATCAGCTAAAGAAGCTGCTAAGTTCGCTGGAAGTGCTATCATAGCCTTGGCATCAACATCACCAGATATACTAATATTAACAAGTACTATAGGAGGAATAATATTTGAAATTATGCTTAGTTCTTGTTCTTCTTGTATCTCTAAAGTAGGTGCTTCACCGATTAAAGCCTCAATAGTACCTACTGTTTCATTTTCAAATAATTTAATAAATTCACTCATTTATTTACTCCTCTTCCATGGTAGAAATTTCTTCATTAATAATATCTTTTACACCTGAAATTTTCTCACGTCTTAGTTGTTCAAAGTTTTCTAATGCTCGTTTAACTGCGTCTTTTTCAGTATCTATAATCTCTGTGATTTGAATAGATTTTCT
>JAFLJZ010000267.1 GCA_022712775.1 Sulfurimonas sp. | reverse complement strand
TATCTACCCACATTTAAAGCATTATAGACTTCGAGGGAAAATAGAGGGAAATAAACTTGTTCCATACGATACAAGAAAAGAGAGTTCTTCTAAACATATCCCAGCAAAAATTATTTGTTATACTGATTCTAAAATTGATTTATTTTTTTTAGAGATTCAAGGCTCAGGGCGAGTAAAACTAACTGATGGCACAGTGATGTATATAGGGTATGATAATCAAAATGGGCATAGGTACAGAGCCATAGGAAAATACCTTGTAAAAATCGGAGCATTAAAAATCGAAGAAGTCTCGCTTCAAAGTATTCGAAAGTGGTTAGATAAAAATCCCAGACGTGTTAATGAAGTACTTCACTATAACAAGTCTGTTGTCTATTTTAAACAAAGAGAAAATTCAGCTTCTGGTTCTTTAGGATTGCGTTTAACAGCCACTCGTTCTATTGCCGTAGATAGACGCTATATTCCACTTGGAAGTATGTTGTACTTAAATGCAAGTATCAAAGATGAAACAGTAAGTAGAATTGTTTTAGCTCAGGATACGGGTGGAGCAATTAAAGGTGCTATCCGTGCAGATTTATTTATGGGGTTTGGTGCTGATGCACGCGAGACAGCAGGAAAATTGAAGTCCCCTCTTAAGCTTTGGATTTTACTTCCAAAAAATAAAAAAGTAAATATATGAATAATGCTTTAGATAAGTTCAACCGCCTTGTTGATGCATTACAAGAACTCCCAACAATAGGCAAAAAATCTGCTACAAGACTTGCATATTTTATGGTTATGAATGATAGTTTTGTTGGTATGAAAATATCAAATGCAATAGAAGATGCACTTGGAACATTGAAAAAATGTACTAAATGTGGTGGAATGAGTGAAGATGAATTGTGTTTTATATGTTGTGATGAAAGAAGAGATGATACCTTGTTGTGTATCGTTGAAAATGCTAAAGACATATTACTTTTAGAGGAAAATGGCTTATTTGATGGAAAGTATTTTGTTTTAGAAGCACTTGATGAGGTGACAGTGACAAAGCTTAGTGAAGTTGCTAATGATGGTATAAGTGAAGTTGTGTTTGCCATTACTCCCTCTATAGCTAATGATGCTGTGATTCTTTACATCGAAGATAAGCTTAGTGATTTCGACATTAGCTTTAGTAAAATTGCACAAGGTGTACCTACAGGTGTGAGTTTAGAGAATATTGATTTACTTTCACTGACAAGAGCTTTAGAAGATAGAGTAAGGGTTTAATAAATGAAATTGAAAATATTAGTCACAAGTATCGTGTTTTCAACACTTTTATTGATGAGTGGATGTGCTGAAAAAGAGTTAGATATTTCAATAAACACAGATATTTTTGATAACAACATACAAACTTCAAAAGCTTCTTTAAAAGTAATATATACGAAGATTCAAGTAGCCCCAGTTCAAGTCATATCAGGATTAAATGAAGTAACACCATCTCAGAAAAAGATGTATACAGAAATTTCAGAATATTTAACGAGTGAATATAAAAAGATAGTAAAGAGTAATCCAAGATATAGTTTAAGTGATGTCAAAGCCAAAGATACCTTAGTTTTACAAGGTACTATTTCAACAGTTGAAGTACATTTTGATGACCCAAAATGGAATCAGCATACACTAATTGCTATGGGATTAAATAGTGTTACTTTTAATGCCTATATGTATGAGTTTGTCCGTGTATTAGGAAAAAATAAACTCATCGATTCTATGAATGCAAAGGTTGTTTCTCAAATTAGCAAGGTTCAAGATAAACATATTATCAAGATAAATGGTGATGATTTGGTTTTTAGTGACATTAAGCCAGCCCTTGATTCTTGGTTAGTGCAAGTTAAAGTTGACTTATCCTCCAAGTAGGTCTTAAATATTTTCCCTTTTACTATTTCGTACTATAATGTAATTGTATTTAAAATATTAAGCCAAGAGGTTAATCTAAAACATTTAGCATTTATGATGATATTTGTTGGGTGGATAGCTTCAGGTCTTGCACTTACAAAACTTTTACATTAAAAGGATTCTTTATGAAATTTTTATTTGTAGTATTCTTACTAACTTCAGCATTATTTGGTGGAAGTTTAACGCTTAACAGTGGTTCAATTGAAGCACATACTGAGATGATGATGGATAAAGAGATTAACCCACTTAACTCTAATCTATCAGCAGAATTAAATATACAAGATGAAAATATTCTTACTCTCTCCGGTCAGTTTTGGGTAGATATGAACGCCTTTGTTAGTGATAATAAAGATAGAGATGAAGATATGTATAAATCTGTAGAAACTGTCAAGTTTAAATTAGCAACATTTACTATTTTAAATGTTACTAGGGTAGACAAAGCAGATATTTATACTATCAATGGAAAACTAAATTTTCATGGTGTGGAGAAAGACCTTAGTGCAAATGCAATTATTACATTTAAAGATGGAGTAATGAACTTTGAAGCTACATCAATGATTAATATGCCTGATTACGGAATTGAAATGCCTTGTATAATGTTTATGTGTGTACGAGATAGAGTTGATTTAAAAATCAAGGCAACATTTTTTAAATAGAGTATCTAAAACCTAATTTTATACCCCACTTGTACCACGGTACAATATACTTCTCCTATAATTTATTATAATATACAACATATAATAATTTTCAGGAGAACATCATGGCAGCATCAATCGGAACAGTAGCAAGTCTAGACGGTAAATTTTACGCACAAGCAGAAGACGGAAGCTTAAGAGAAATATCTAATGGCGATACAATTTACGAGGGTGAAGTTGTTGTTGGTGATTCTAATAATGGTTCTATAGACAGCATTATTGTAACACTTCAAAATTCTACAGATGTAATTGTTCTTGGAAATGAACAACAATTATTTGATGCTTCTTTATTTGATACTGCTTTTTCTCAAGATGAAACAATATCTGATGTTGAATCTATTGCCGCGATGTTAAATGCAAATGAAAATGATAACCTGAATGATGATGTATTTGATGGGGATGCCCTTGATGAAGGCATTTTTGATGAAGAAAACATTGATGCCTTAGATGAAGAAGAAACTGAAGCTGGACCAGAAACTGTAGAAACTTCAGAAGGCGGAGAAGCTAAGTTTGCACAATCAAATAATGCTAGTACAGACATTAGTGCTGATTTACGTTCAAGTACGGCATCACGTAGTGTAAAATTTAACCCTGTTCAGGATGATAGGGTAGATGAAACTGTAGATAATCAAGAAGTATCAGACCTAAAAGATGCAGCAGATAATGCAGCAGATACAGCAAACGCAGCAATCCAAACAGCACAAGATGCAGCAGATACATTGAGCGCAAATGATAATCCAACACCATCAGATATAGCTACTGCTCAAAACGCAATAGACGCAGCAGATGCAGCAATAGCGACAGCTTCACAAGCTGCTACAACATATTCAGAGGCTGCAACAGCAGCAGGAGAAACTGTAGAAGATACAAATACTATTAACTCAAGTGATGCTGCACAATCCACAAAAGATGATGCAGTTACAGCAGCTGAAAATGATGCTCCTATCGCAACAGATGACACAACAATAAATAACGCAGGAGAAGTATTAGTATCAGAGAATTTTGAGGATGGAATAGCAACAGGTTGGTCAAATAATACAGTAACTCAAACTGATGGAGAACTAGGAGATTTCTTAGGAAGATTTGGTGGAACTGGTGGAGAAGAAGCTGTATCTAAAACATTTGACTTTGGTATAAGCCATGCAGGTGAAACAGTAACTATTGAGTTTGATATGTATAAAATAGATAGTTGGGATGGAGCAGAAGCATTTCAAGTATTTATTAATGGAAATAAAGAATCAGATTTAGTAGCAGGAACAACAGATGATTCAAGTAGAACATCAGATAATGAGTTTACAGGATGGGGTACTGAGCAAATTAATCATTATACTTTTGAAGCAGTAGTAGATGAGAATGGACAAGTGCAACTAGGATTTGGTTCAACAACAAATCAATCAGTTGCAGATGAATCGTTTGGAATTGATAATGTAACT
>JAFLJZ010000167.1 GCA_022712775.1 Sulfurimonas sp. | reverse complement strand
GGTCGTGTGGTTGTTCATAAGTGTGTTCAAAATACAAATACTTTTGGAAGAATTGTTTTAGCGAGTAGAAGTATTGGTAGGTGTGAGATTATCAAGTCTGAACTCCCTAATGCAAACATTGAAATCACTACTGTTGATGCAGATGATACGTCAGCCCTCATAAAGTTAATCACAGATATAAAAGCTGATATAGTTATTAATGTTGCTTTGCCTTATCAGGATTTAACGATTATGGATGCCTGCATAGCTACTAAAACTCCATATCTTGATACTGCAAACTATGAACATCCAGATGAGGCAAAATTTGAGTATAAACTTCAATGGGCAAGAGACGAAAAGTTTAAACAAGCTGGAATCATGGGCTTACTTGGAAGTGGATTTGACCCAGGTGTAACAAATGTATTTTGTGCATATGCGCAGAAGCATTATTTTGATGAGATTCACACCATAGATATTTTAGATTGTAACGGTGGCGACCATGGATACGCATTTGCTACAAACTTTAACCCAGAAATAAACTTAAGAGAAGTCTCTGCAAATGGACGATATTGGGAAAATGGAGAATGGATAGAAACTCAGCCGATGGAAATTAAAATGGTTTGGGATTACCCAGAAATAGGTAAAAAAGATAGTTATTTACTTTACCATGAAGAGATGGAATCATTGGTTAAACACATCAAAGGACTAAAGAGAATTCGATTTTTCATGACCTTTGGTGAAAGTTATTTGACACATATGAAGTGTTTAGAAAATGTTGGAATGTTAGGTATCCAAGAGGTAGAACACAAGGGCATGAAAATAGTTCCTATGGAGTTTCTAGCAACCTTACTCCCCGATCCATCAACATTAGGTGAAAGAACAAAGGGTAAAACAAATATCGGAATTGTAGCAGATGGAATCAAAGACGGTGTGAGAAAAAAGATATATATTTATCAAGTAAGTGACCATGAACAATGTTTTGCTGAAGTAAATTCTCAAGCAGTCTCTTACACGACAGGAGTACCCGCAATGATAGGTGCAAAACTAATGCTTCAAGGTAAATGGGATGGAGTAGGGGTTTTTAACATGGAAGAGTTCGATCCAGACTTGTTTATGGATGAACTTACTACACAGGGTCTTCCTTGGAAGATAAAAGAGTTGTGAGCATAAAATGAAATACGAAGAGCTGATAAAAACCATAGAATCACTACCACCACTTTCAGATTCTAGTATGTTAGTTAAGCAGCTTTATACAGAGGGTGCGGAGAATGTTGATATTATTAAATTAGTTAGAATTATAGAATCAGATGCACTTTTAGCTGCAAATATTCTAAAAATGATAAATGCTCCTTATTATGGTTTTTCTAGAAAAATAGCTTCTGTATCACAGGCAGTTTCTCTTTTTGGAACAAATATAGTGTATGGTCTTGTGATTAACTATGCAATGAATGAAAAACTTATTGCAAAAACAAATGCTTATAATATTTCCCCCTCAAAATTTAATGATATGTGTCATGTTCAAAGTAACTTGATGATGCAATGGTATTCAAAAATAGACTTGCGTCATGCGCAGTTTTTAGCTCCTTTAGCGCTTATTATGGAATCAGGAAAGCTTGTTATTGCTGGGGAAGTAGCAAAAAGTTCATATATTATAGAATTTCAGCAAGGCCTTAAAAAATGTGATGTAATTGAAGTGTATGAGAATAATTTATTAGGTACAAGCTCATATTATTTGAGCGGTTTATTATTTGAGCATTGGAATCTTGAACCATTGTATGTAAAAATGTTAAAAAATTTAGATTTTGAGAATGAAATTATTACTGGGAAAATGGAATACTATATAGATACTCTTGATGTAGTAAGAACTGCAGTAAATGTAAAAGAGATACTTACAGACCAATCAATAGAAAAGGCAGCGATAATTGTAGAAGATATGGACTTGGATGTAGATCATTTTACAAAAGTGGCTAAAAGAATTAAAAAATCATATGAAAAGCTGAAAAAATAAAATGAACTTAGAAAATATAACAAAATCTATAGAATCTTTAGCCCCCTTATCTGACGCTATCTTGGCGATACAAAAATTGTTTTCTGCGGGACAAGACAAATTAGATATTAACGAGTTAATCCGGCTAATAGAATCAGATGTTCTATTATCTGTAAATATTTTAAAAATGGCAAACTCTCCACTTTATGGCTTTTCAAATAAGATAGCCTCAGTAGGTCAAAGCGTAACACTTTTTGGAACTATGCAGGTCTATGGTTTTATAATGAGTTATGTAGTAAATGAAAACATAGAAGCAAATACAAAGTTTTATGGACTATCTAATGCAAGGTTTAATGATGTTTGTACGATGCAAAGTGCATTACTTTTGCAATGGTATTCAAAAATAGACTTAGAATACGCAAGGTTTTTAGCTCCCTTAGCACTTATAATGGAAACAGGAAAACTTGTTTTATCGAGTGAAATTGCAACAAGTAATTATGAAAAACAGATACAAGAAAGTTATAAACTTTCTAAAAATATTCATTTATTTGAGAAAGAGCAATTTGGAATAAGCTCGTATGAAGTAAGTTCCAAGGTGTTTAAGCATTGGCATTTAGAAAGAATGTATATCAAAATTTTAGAAGGTTTAGACAAAGATGTAGAAAGTGAAGTACTACAAAAATATGTAAAAATAATAAATGTTGTAATAACTGCAGTAAATGTGAAAACAATGCTAAGTAAAAATTCTGTCTTAGAGGCTTGTAGTTTAGTTCAGAAAATGGGATTCGACCCCAATGTATTTGCTCAAACAGCGCTAAAGGTTAAAAAGGCATATGTCAATGGAGCTTAGGGAGGTACGAACACCATATTATCTATGTGAAGAAGAACTCTTAGAAAAAAATCTACAGATTCTTGATTATGTGCAAAAGCAAAGTGGTGCTAAAATTATCTTAGCACTTAAAGGTTTTGCAATGTGGTCTACATTCCCTCAAATTGCAAAATACTTACATGGTTGTACAGCAAGTGGACTCTATGAAGCAAAATTAGCACGAGAGAAGTTTAACAAAGAAGTACATACATATTCTCCTGCGTATAAAGAAGAAGATATTGATGAAATAGCACAAATTTCAGACCATATTGTTTTTAACTCTCCACAACAACTTTTGAAGTACTCTACTCGTGTGAGAATAATCAATCCCAATATAGAAATATCTTTACGAATTAACCCAGAAGTATCTGCATCTCCAAAAGATATTTATAACCCTTGTGGTATTTATAGTCGTTTAGGAACAACTCTGAAAAATTTTGATACAAGGGTATTAGAGCATATTGATGGACTTAACTTTCATGCACTATGTGAGCAAAATGTTGATGTTTTAGAAGAGGTTTTAAAGAGTTTTGAAGATAATTTTTCTAAGTACTTTAAAAACTTAAAATATATTAATTTTGGTGGTGGACATCATATAACAAAAAAAGATTATGATGTTGATAAGCTTATTAGAATCATAGAAGAATTTAAAAGTAAGCATGATGTAAATGTATACCTTGAACCGGGTGAAGCTATTGGGTGGGAGACAGGATATCTTGTAAGTACAGTTTTAGATATTTTCCAAAATGGCATGAATGTGGCTATTTTGGATACTTCCGCAGAAGCACATATGCCAGATACCCTTGCTATGCCATACCGCGCTGATGTGAGAGGAAGTGGATTAGCCAATGAAAAAAAGTATACATATAGACTTGGTGGAAACACTTGTTTAGCAGGTGACATAATGGGTGATTACTCTTTTGATAAGCCTTTAAGAGTTGGAGATAGAATCATCTTTGAAGATCAGATTCATTATACTTTTGTTAAGAATACAACCTTTAATGGAATCAAACTTCCCTCATTAGTAATACAAAGAAAAGATGAAAATGTAGAAATAATAAAGGAGTTTGGATATGAAGATTATAAAGGACGGCTATCGTGATTCAAGATAAGCAAAGATGGAATAAAAGACATGTTGAAAAACCGATGCGACATGAAGTATCACCAATACTTCAAAAGTATATAGAAAAAGTAAATACTGGGTTAGCCCTTGATTTAGCATGTGGAACAGGACGTAATACACACTTTTTAGAATCCGATGGATTTAAAATTGATGCTGTTGATTTATCTGATTATGCACTTTCATGTATTAAAGATAATCCAAATATAAATAAGATAGAAGTAGATTTGGATACCTATAATTTAAAGAAAAACACCTATGACTTAGTTCTTAATTGCAACTACTTGAATCGTAGACTTATGGCTCAGATGAAAGATGCTTTAGTTGATGGAGGTGTGATTATTTTTGAAACCTTTATCGTGGCACATGATACACCAGAACAAGGAAGTATGAACCCTGATTATTTACTTAGAAAAAATGAATTATTACATACGTTCAAGGATTTAGATATTATTTATTATGAAGAGATAAATGACATAAATTTACGAGGTGAAAAAAATAAAATAGCTTCGTTAGTTGCACAAAAAATAAGTAATTAAACTTATTTATTGTTTTGTGCAACCATATCGTTTAAGTGAATAAAAAGTTCAGAACTAGCAACTTCCATATTTTCGAAGTTGTGAACAATTGCATCTTGGTTTTTAGGGTCCATTGCTATATTATTTTCAACATAAGATATGTTTTTAAGCGCGTAATTATGTACAAGTGAGTGTGGTTTATCAGCAGCCTTATAAGCATCAGTATGACCAAATTCTATCTTTCCTTGGTTTAGATACCATTTACCTAAGCGACAAGCCTTATGGTCTCCAAATTCCATCACTTTATTTTCAGATAAAACAGAAGAGTATGCATTTGATTTAAATAATATATGGTCTATTTTAATTAGAATCATATAAAGTTTATCTTTAATGTAACAACTAGCATCTGATGATTGAATTGCCGTGTCTTTAAAGTCAAGAAGTGTATTTTCAAATTTTTCAACACTATTGAGAGCATTTTGTGCAATATCTGAAATGTTATTTGAGCTATCTTGTATTTCTCTTGTTTCTTGTTGGAGTGTACTAATCGTAACACCAATCTCAGAAGTTGCCTTTTGTGTTCGCTCAGCAAGCTTTCTTACTTCATCTGCAACAACAGCAAAACCACGACCGTGTTCTCCAGCTCTTGCTGCTTCAATTGCTGCATTGAGTGCCAAAAGATTTGTTTGATCAGCAATGTCTTTTATGAGCTCAAGGATATTGGAAATTTCATTCGTTCTTTCATTAAGCGAACCAATACTTCCATGTGAATTTTCAAGTAAGCTAATGAGTGTTTCATATTCATCTTTAATATGTTTAACAGAATCAATACTCTTTAAAGACTTACCTTCAATTTCCTTAACTTTTTGTGAAACATTTTTTACACCATCAGAACTTTCAAGTAAATCTGTTTGTACTAATTTCAACCCATCTGCGATTCCTCCACCAGTATTATGTAAAAGTTCAGCCATTTGCCCACGAAGAATCATATGGTATGCTTTTTCTATAGAATCGATAGCATTGTTGATATTTTGCGTATTTTGAATAAAGGTCTGGTTTAAATTGTTTGAACTTGCATGTTTAAATACATCATTTGAAGCGTTTGTAATTGCAGTTGATGTTTCTTTCATATAGAGATTCAGCTGACTTAAAAATTTATTAAACTCATCTGCCATAATTACTGTTTCGCCTTCTCCATAAGGTAAAGCCTTAACATTAAAGTCACCATTACTTGCAAGTGTGACAGTTTGTGTTAAATTTTCTACACTATGCTTAACAAACATAAGATGATGTCTAAGGTAGAGAGCTAAAGCAATATGTAAAATTGTAAGTCCTAAAAGAGTAAAAGAAAATTTTACCAAGAGAACTTCAATAACAAAGCCCACAGCAAAAATTACAAGTTGCCAAAAGTTAGATTGTGAGACTTTTTGTAAAGATGAATTCATTTTAAATGTCCTTGTAAAGTATATAATTTTATATTCAAAAATTATATCAATTTATAGTAAGAATTAGCTTAAAATAGAACTAGATAACGTTAAAAATGGCACTTTTAAATATCTTCCCATTTATTAATATACTGAGCTTATGAAGACCATCATAATAGTTTCTTGTAGTGATTGGTTTGAAAGAATATTTTTTTGAAAATTCCCTCGAATTTGTTTTATAAACTCCCTCAGAGAGTTTAAATACTTTTGTGTTGTGTTTGTTGTTTTTTCTTAAAAAATCTATAGCAAACTCTATTCTAAGTTTTCCAAGATTTTCTTTGGCATGAAGCAGAAAAGAAAAAGATAAATCTTTCCCCATTAAAACATTTTCTGGCATAACAAAGTCTTCAAGTTTTATATGTTGAACTGCATCAAATCCAAAAAAAGCAAGTGTTTGTGTGTCACTTTGTTTTAAAAGTGTTCTACATCCATGTTTAAGTATCCAGTCTCTATTTTTATTTTGACCTATCCAGCTTTGTGTTAAGTTCTTTACTATTGCAGGATTATCTTTTGAAATATCATTGATAGTATTGGCAACACTTTTTCGTACATAGTCACTTGAATCATCTTTTAAAAGTTCTAAAATTTTTAAAACTTCTTGCGGATTTTTTTTAAATGATGGAAGTGCTATTGCCCAAGGAAGCCTGGGACGAGAACCCTCACTTGCTAATCTTCTCACATGATGATTTTTAGATTCTGCCCATATACACATTTGTTGCATAGTTTTAGTAGGGTATTTGATGATAAATTGACGTATTGCAAATTCACTAGAAGAGTTTATTGTAAAATGCTCTAGAGCTTGCATAGAAGTATTGAAATCATCTAAACCATATACTTCTACGAAATCTTGAAATATCATATTTTCTAAGCTGTTTTGACCTTTAAAATTTGAAAATACAGTTTTTAAAAGAGAAATATTTTCTATATAGTTTTTACTAAGATGAGCATTCATAGTTAGAGCGATATGTCGCATTCTATTCTTGAGTGCTCTATTTTGCCATTCTTTATTAAATATTTCAGATATAAATTTTTTTTTGTTAAAGTCTTTGTAATTAGATTTTAAAAAGAAAGCGAGTTGTTGAATATATTTTTCATTGTAGATATTTTTTAAAAGTTCTGCCATTATAAACCTTCTAGCAAAATATCCCAAAGTCTATCTACTTCTTTATCACTTAAAAAGAGAGAAGATTGTTTAGTGAAAAGTTCATTGAGTGCATCTTTGTTAATACCTAATGTATGCGTACAATGTGTATGTGTTGGAAGGTAGGCTCGAATAAGAGAAATATTACCCTCTATCTTATTTGCACATAAAAAACATATGTTTTCACTATGAAGTCGTCCCTCATGTTTTAAAATTTTTATATACGATTCTATTGCTACTCTTTTAGGATTTTGAATACTCCAGTCGTGGGAAGCTTTTTGTATTAAATCAAAGTAAAAACTTCCTATATCTTCAGCATCTTTAAGGTGTTTATGAAAAAGTGCTAAAAAGTCTTGCCATAATCTTAATTTACTGTAATCATTAATCCATTTAAAACCTATATGAATGACATCTTTTAGTCTATGTATTGTTGATTTTGCTGAGCGTTGGATTTCGTAGTCAATTTTAAAACCAATATTTATTGTTCCATGTCGTGCACCATAAAATCTATAAAGTGTTCGTAAGCTATCCTTTGATATTATAGTAACTATTAAGTCTTCATCTTTGACTTTGTTAAGATTGATGATATAACCTTGCATATGACCCTTGTTTTGCTTCTTTTATACACAAAATAATTTTTATTTTTATAAATACTACTTAAATTATGCTTTTTAAAACCTTTAAATAGTATAATCAATCCACTTTGTCTAAATAGACTAAGTTAGATTAAAAAAAGCTTAAATTAGAAATAATTATACTTAAATTTATAAATTTGTAGGAGTTATAATGGTTAAACATCATGATTTATTGAGATCATTTAAAGATAACTGTGGTTTTGGTTTAGTTGCTAATATCAAAAATAAGGCATCTCGTAAGGTTTTAGATGATGCAGTTACTGCATTAGAGAGAATGATGCACCGTGGTGCAGTTGCCGCAGATGGAAAAACTGGTGATGGAAGTGGTTTACTACTTTCTATGCCAGAAGAATTTATAAGAAAAGTTTCATCGCAACAAGGCGTAGAACTTCCAAAACAGTTTGCAGTTGCATCTGTTTTTACAAAAGATAAAGAATACTTAAAAACCATGGAAGATATTTGTGTAAACAATGATTTAAAAGTTGTTCTTACTCGTGATGTTCCTATTGATATCAATGCACTTGGTGATCAGGCTATTGCCTCTTTACCTAATATTGTACAAATGATTATTACTCCAAACTCTATCATGGCTACAAATAGATTTGATGCACTTTTATATCTTTCTCGTAAAGAAACAGAACATAAGTTAGTACAAGAGAGAGATTTTTACATCTCTTCTATGAGTTCAAAGGTTCTTTCATATAAAGGGCTTGTAATGCCTACGCATATTAAAGAGTTCTACAAAGACTTTCAAGACGCGGCATTTAAAATTTCTTTCTCTCTTTTTCACCAAAGATTTTCAACAAATACACTTCCTGAATGGAGACTAGCACAACCATTTCGTGCAGTTGCACATAATGGTGAGATTAACTCAGTTGAAGGAAATCGTTTAAATGTAGAAATAAAATCAGAATCTATTAAGTCTGAAGTTTTTTCACAAGAAGAGATAGCGAGAATTCTTCCTATCTTACAACTTAACTCATCTGATTCTGCTTCTGCAGATAACTTCTTTGAATTTTTAATTGTAAATGGTATGGATTTCTTTAAAGCTGTTCGTGCAGTAATTCCTTCAGCGTGGCAAAATGCTCCACATATGGATCCTGAACTTCGTGCTTTTTATGAGTACCACTCAACTGTGTTTGAAGCATGGGATGGGCCGGCGGCTTTTTCTGTAACTGATGGTAGATATATTGGTTGTGTACTTGATAGAAATGGTCTTCGTCCTTCTAAATATATTATTACGCATGACGATAACCTTTTAATCGCTTCAGAATATGGTGTTGTTGAT
>JAFLJZ010000277.1 GCA_022712775.1 Sulfurimonas sp. | reverse complement strand
AAAAATTCTAAAGCCCCGATGCTAAGTAAATCTGTAGGAGGTAAGATAGCTTCTTCTACTTCACCTCTCAATGCAAAAGCAATAGGCAGCTTCATGTCTACTCCTGCAAAGTGTGCAGTGGTAGACCCATCTTTAAACTCTGCAAGAGCATGAATGATAGACTTTTTTTCTATGACTGCATCGATGTTAGTCGTATCAAAAAGCCATTTGGCTTCTAATAGTTCAAAAAGTTTATTGGTCATAGTAGCTGAGTCTATAGTGATCTTATTACCCATGGACCAGTTGGGATGCTTGAGTGCATCGCTGAAAGTGGCATCTTTCATTTTCTCCAGTTTCCAGTCTCTAAAGGCTCCACCGCTTGCGGTGATGTAAAGTTTAGAAACAGGACGTTCATTCATCAAGTACCAGAGACCAAAATGCTCAGAGTCTATAGGTGTGATAAGAGACATATCGATGAATTCACCAGCAACTACTAAAGACTCTTTGTTTGCCAGTGCAACTCTCTTGTCAAGGCTCGTAGCTTTAAGGGTGGGAGCAAGACCTGCATAGCCTACAAGTGCATTGACGACAGTATTGCTTGCACATGTTTCTATGAGATGTAAAATACCGTCGTTGCCACAGAGTACATTGGAGTGATTGACTTTTGCTTTGTCCGCCTCATTGGCGATAGCCACAATTTTGGGTTGATACTCTTTGATCTGTTCATTGAGAAGATCAATATTATTGCCTGCCACAAGCGCTTCTATGGTGATACTGTAGCGTTTGGCAATGATGAGGGTATTGACCCCTATGGAGCCGGTTGAACCTAGTAGTACGATGCTTGACATAGGATTATATAAGTGATCGCAGGGCAATAACCATCATGATAGCACCAAAGAGATAACCGTCTATTCTGTCAAGTATCCCACCATGTCCAGGGAGGAGGTCTCCGGAGTCTTTAACCCCTGCTTCACGTTTGAGGTAGCTTTCAAAAAGATCTCCAAAGACTGAAGCGACAGCTGTTACAAGAGTAACGATAAAAGCGATCCAAAACTCAACTACATAAAGCCCTGCAAAAGATCCTGCAATGGTAGCAAGGATGATGCCGCCAAAAACACCTTCGAGTGTTTTGTTTGGCGAAGTATCTGAGAATTTGGTTTTACCTATGGCTTTACCTGTAAAAAATGCTCCTATATCTGTGAGAGCAACAGTCACAAGGAGCCAGAACATTGATGCAATACCGAAATCCTGGTAGAGGATAAGAAAAAAAAGTATCCCGCTTACCGGGTAGAGAAAAGGAAGCAGGAGTCTCTTGTCAAAATTATGAAAATAGGCAAGTGATGATGCAAAGATGATCGCCATAAAGAAGAAGAGGTCATCAGGATTAGGGTAGAAATAAGCTATGATCCATAGCAGTACAGCCCAGACATACATTGATGGTGCTACAAGTTTAAAGAGTTTCATTGCTTCATAAAAAGCAAACATGTAAATGACACCTAAAAAAGCCCACATGATAAAAAAGTTGTCTATCCAGCCTATGAAGCCTACAAGTGCAAGTAGAGCAATGCCGGTTATTATACGTTGTTGAAGCGAGCTTAAGTTTTTCATCATAATCATTTCCTGATTTTTATATAGATATGATTATATCACGCTTTGTGTTATACTCTGATTTCAACACCTTCTTTGGTAACCCGTATGGTGTCATATTTGTTATAAAGTACATTGGAACCCTCCTGTACTTTCACAAATTTGCGTTTGGTATAATCTACTTCATAATCTCCAGGATTTTTGACTGAAAAGTCCACACAGAGTTTTGCTGCAGCCTGAATGACAGAATCCGGAAGGTTTTGTTTGTCTGTTTTTATGATGACATGGCTTGAAGGAACATCACGTATGTGCATCCAAAGATCATTGGCTTTGGCGATCTCAAGGAGTTTTTGATTTTCGTTGCTATTGCGTCCTACAAGTACTTTGTAGCCTTCTATCCAAAAAAGTTCACCCTCTCTAAGCTTCTCTTTTTTGCGTAATGACTTGGCACGTTTTGGTACGAGAAGTTCTAGTTCATACGGCGTATTTGCCTGTTCAAGTGCATAGTAAATATTTTCATAAAACGCTTTTTTAGAGCTCAAGTTCTCTTGTTCTATATGTACGTTTTTAGCCTTGCTCTTGGCACGTTTTGAAAGGTTGAAATAGTAGTCAGACATACGGTTGACTTTGATATCTTTTGGAAGAGCTATGGTTACTTCTTTACCCTCAAAATCAAACGTTTTCAGCTTAGTATCATAAGGCTTTATCTGGTACAAGTTTGCCAAGATGAGGTTACCATAGTTTTTATGTTCAAGTGCTGTTTGTAGAAGTTTTTCTTCATTGGGAAGTTTGTTTAAAAGTTGTTCAAACTTTTTTACTTTTTTTGCCACAGTAGAGAGCTTTTGTTTTTTCATCTCTAAAAGTTTTTTAGCTTCTATTTGCGTATGTTTCTCTTCAAGATAGATATCTATATCGTTTATCTTTTTTGCCTCTTCTGTACGCTCAAAAGGAGGAATCGCAAGTAGTTCCATCCCTGGACGGATCACACGAAAAGAACTGTCTGCATCTATGTGTCGTAGGGCTTCTATGATGACTTCATTGTCATCGATGAGAATGGCATTGGTGTTTTTACCTGTAAATTCAAGCTGCAGGTAGATGATCTTATCTTTATAGCTGCTTTTTGGTGCAATGGTGAAACGCAAGATACGGTCGTCATTTGGTACATCTGCAGAGATGAGTCTACTACCACTCATAAGGGAGTGTAATAAGGTATCAAATGGTGCATTATATCCTTGCAGTGGTCTCTGTGAAAGGGCTTTGTAGATGAAGCTGTGCCCTCTGGTCAGATTAAAGAAATAGCTGTAGGATTTGTCGAACATGATTTCCAAGGTATTGTCTTCTATGCGTCTGGCACGGCTGATGAAAGTGAAGTTGTTTAGACGTTTTGCGATGGCTTTAAGTTCGTAGAGTTTCAAGATTGAGCCTTTTAGCTCTCGTTCCCATGCTGTGCGTGGGAATGCATACTTCAGTTGATGAAAATAAAAAGCTTTAAAGCATTAAAAATATCTGTATGCATTACCACGGAGACCGTGGTAACGAGGATATATTATGAATCGTATTTTACCAAAAATACGCATTAAAAAACTTTTCGCTATAATTCGCGTAATTATTATATACATTATATAGAACGAAGGACATAAAATGGCACAAACCATGACAGAAAAGATTTTCTCAGAACATGCAGGTAAAGAAGTACATGCAGGAGAGATCGTAAGAGTAGATATCGATATGATCATCGGTAATGACATTACAACACCTATCTCGATAAGAGCATTTGAAGAGAGTGGTGCAGAGAAATTGGCAAAACCGGATAATTTCAGTATCGTGATGGATCACTACATCCCTGCTAAAGATATTGCTTCAGCGAATCAAGCAAAGATCTCGAGAGAGTTTGCCTATAAACATGACCTCAAATACTTCTTTGATGAAAAAGATATGGGTATTGAGCATGCTTTACTTCCGGAAAAAGGACTTGTGCTTCCCGGTGATGTCATCATCGGTGCAGACTCTCACACTTGTACACATGGTGCGTTGGGTGCGTTCTCAACAGGTATGGGAAGTACGGATCTTGCCTTTGCTATGATCACGGGAGGTAACTGGTTTAAAGTACCTGAGACTATCAAGGTAGAACTTGCAGGTAAACCCGGTGAACACATTTACGGTAAAGATATCATTTTAGAACTTATCCGTCAGATAGGTGTAGATGGTGCATTGTATAAAGCCATAGAGTTTACAGGTGAAGCCATCAAACACTTAGGTATGGCAGATAGATTTTCCATCTCAAATATGGTCATTGAAGCGGGTGCTAAGAATGGTATCTTTGCGGTGGATGATATCACTACTGCGTATCTTGAAGAGAGAAAAGAAGCAAACGGTGGACTTAGAGCAGAGCCTAAGATCCATACTTCTGATACAGATGCAACTTATTGTCAGACTATCGTTATAGATACAGCAGCACTTTCACCGGTTATCGCCTATCCTTTTTTGCCATCAAACGGTAAACCTGTAGAGCAGGCAGTAGCTGATGATATTAAGATCGACCAAGTGATGATAGGTTCTTGTACCAATGGGCGTATCGAAGATTTACGAATTGCAGCAAAAATTTTAAAAGGTAAAAGAGTAGCACGTCATACACGTCTTATTATTACTCCTGCTACTCAGAAAATATTACTTCAAGCCCAAGAAGAAGGCTTAACAAGAATTCTTATTGAGGCAGGGGGCGTTGTGTCTAACCCTACCTGTGGTGCTTGTCTTGGTGGGTACATGGGCATACTTGGTGATGGTGAAAGATGTGTTGCT